>NZ_LT837804.1:0-9820 GCF_900174485.1 Sterolibacterium denitrificans
AATGCAGGCCCGCCGAGGCGGGCATGTTTTCGCGTCCGCGAAAACGGGAAACCATGAAAACCGTCGCTCGCCGCTGGGCGTCGCCGGGGGATGCTTAACGGCCTTTGGCCTACATCCCCCGGCTATGCCAGGGAGCGTTAGGGGCGTTGCCCCACGGCTTGGGCATCAAGGGCCGGGCTTCGCCCTCTCCATCCCGGCCCGTGTCCTCGCTTCGCTGCGGGCCGCACCATGCCGGGATTCCGACCCTTGACCCCCAATCCTCCCCGAACAACCAACCCCCGCCGCGCTCGTTGGCGCGGCAAGCCCGCTTGGCAATGAAAGAGCGCCAGGCCGTCAAGATGTTCAACACGTCATAGCAAAATGCTATATATTGCGCTGTCGTTATAGTTATTTATTCGATACGATGACAAGCAAAAACGCTTGACAAAAGGCAGGCATAAATCTATACTTTAGTCATGGTGATCGAAACGAATCACCTGCAAATAACAGCCTTTAGTCAACGTAAGGAACCAAGACCATGAACAGCTACGAAGCCAAGCAAGCCGCCCGCAAGGCCCGTTTTGAAGAACGCGCCGCGAAGGCCAGCGCCGAGAGCGCAAGCACCTACGACCGCGCCCGCAGCATGGGCCAGTCCATCCCCTTCGGTCAGCCCATCTTGATCGGTCATCACAGCGAACAGCGCGACCGCAATTTCCGCAACCGCATCCATGACACCTACGGCAAAGCCTTTGCGCTGCAAGACAAGGCCAGCCACTACGCCAGCAAGGCGGCGAGTGTCGGCACGGGCGGCATTTCCAGTGACGACCCCGAGGCCATTCAGAAGCTGCGCGCCGAACTGGCGCACGTCGAGGCATCGCAGGAACGCATGAAGGCCGCGAACAAGGCCATCCGCGCCCACAAGACCCCCGAAGACCAGGCCGCCGCGCTGGTGGCCCTTGGCTTCACCGAGGCGCAGGCCGCCGAGGCAGTCAAGCCCGACTTCTGCGGCCGTGTCGGTTTCCCGTCCTACGCCTTGAGCAACAACAACGCGAACGCCCGCCGCATCAAGGGCCGTATCGCCGAACTGGAAAAGCGCGGCCAGCGTGAAGACGTGGAGAAGGAAGGCGACGGCTACACCTACCGCGAAGACACCGAGGAAAACCGCGTCATGTTCGTGTTCCCCGGCAAGCCCGACGAGGCCACCCGTGCCGTGTTGAAGCGCAACGCCTTCAAGTGGTCGCCGAGCCGTGGCGCATGGGTTCGCCAGTTGAACAACGCCGGTTTGTGGGCCGCCAAGTGCGTGCGCGAGGCGCTGGACAAGGCCGAGCCGACCGCCTGACCTGATCGCAAGACCCTGGCCCCGTGGGAAACGGGGCACCCCTCAACGTAAGCAAAAGGAGCTTCAAACTATGGCCTCTCTCAATAAAACGACCCTCATCGGCAACCTGGGCACCGACCCGGACGTGCGCTACATGCCGGACGGCACGCCTACCGCCACCGTCAGCCTGGCCACGACCGACACGTGGAAAGACAAGGCCACCGGCGAGCGCAAGGAAAAGACGGAATGGCATCGCGTGGTGTTCTTCAAGGGCCTGGCCGAAGTCGTCGGCCAGTACCTCAAGAAAGGTTCGCAAATCTACGTCGAGGGCAAGCTGCGCACCCGCAAATGGACGGACAAGGACGGCATCGACCGCTACACCACGGAAATCGTGGGACGCGAAATGCAGATGCTTGGCAAGAAGGACGGCAAGGACGTGCCGAATGCACCCAAGGGCGACGTGCCGCCGCCCGCAGCCGACGAAGGCGACGACATTCCGTTCTGACACCCACCGCCCCGGCCTGGCCGGGGCCAACCTCAACAGGAACAGCCATGCAATCCCCTACGCAGACCGTCGAAACCCGCACGCTGGCCGTGATCGCGGCCCGCCTTGGGGTTCCCCTTGGCACCGTTCGCATCGAGCGTGGCAACGTGTTCTATGAGACTGCCGAGGGCCTGCGCTGCGCGTGCAGCGTGGGCACGCCCTATTGGCACGGCGCGGCGGCCGAGGCCGTCACGCAACAGATCATCCAGCAGGCGAAAGCCCGATAACACAGGAGCGCGCATCATGGCCAAGTTCCATCAACCGAAGGCACCGGGCTACGTCTGCCCGAAAACCGGCCGGGTGGCCGTCCTGGCGGCCGACCTGGCCCGCAGTGACATGAACGGCGACGCATGGGCCTACTTCTACAACGAGGAAGCCGGCCGCATGGGCTTGGAAGCCTGGCGGCTGGTCGAGGGCATCGACCCGAACACCCACGGCAACGAGTTCGACGTGTGCTTTGCGAACGGCACGTTCAAGACCGTGGGGCCGCTGATGACCGTCTTTCTTGGTGCCGCCGATGCTGCGCGCCTGGCCGAAGAATTGACAAGCAAAAACGCTTGACAATAGACCGGGAAGCCCATAGAATAGAGGCCATAACAAAAGCACATTTCAAAAGTCAACGAAACGAACCCGAAAGGACATGAGCATGAAAATCTTGGCTGTAGCGAACCAGAAGGGAGGCGTCGGTAAAAGCACGCTTACCGTGCATTTGGCCTATGCCGCGCTGGAAGCTGGCTTGCGCGTGCTGGTGGTCGATATGGACAAGCAAGGCAGCTTGTCCCTGACCTTCCCGGCCAGCGCCGGGGCAGCGCCTGGCCTGCTGGCATCGAAGCTGTTTGATGCCGAATCGAGCGAAGCCCGGCCGGAGGCCATCGCCGACAAGCTGGCGATCATCCGCGCCGACAATGGCTTGCTGGCCATCGACAAGGCAGAGAACCAGGTCATCCGCCGCCCTGGCGTGGCGCTGCGCCGCTTCGCCGAGGACTTCGACCTTTGCCTGATCGACACGCCGCCGCTGCTTGGCGTGCGCCTGATGGCTTCGCTGGCCGCGTCCGATTTCGTCGTGACCCCGGTTTCCGTGGGCCTCTACGAACTCGCGGGCGTGGCCGACCTCATGCAGACCATTCATGTTGTCCGCACCCAGGGTTTCAATCCCCGCCTGCGGCATGTCGGCATCCTGCCCATGAAGACCAACAACCGCAGCACCGAGGAACGCCAGGCGCTGGCGGCCCTGCGCGAACGCTATGGCGCGGCCATCCTGCCGGAAGTTCTGCCCGAGCGTGCGCCGGTGCGCAAGGCCATTGCCAAGCGCCGCCCCGTGTGGGTGGCCACGAAAGGCGACGGCCATTTGAAGGCCGCCCAGGAATGGCGCGCGGCCTGCGAATCCGTCCTTGGGAGAATGGGCAAATGAGCGCCGCCAAGACCCCCAAGACCAAGACCAAAGACCAGAAGGGAACTGAAACCGTGAAGCCTGCTGAAAACGCTTTCGCCGGTGTCGCCGATGTGTTGGGCGCTGGCATTGACGCCCTGTTTGGACAGAGCGATGACCCCGAATTCATGGTGAATCTGGACGACATTGAAATTGTCGATCAGGTACGCGAGCAGATGGAGGATGACGAGCAAGACTTGATCGGCCTTGGCGAGAGCCTGGCCAAGTACCAGATTCAAGCCATCTTCCTGCGCATCATGCCCGCTGGCCACCCAAAGCCTTACCGGCTGGTGGCGGGCGAGCGCCGCTATCGCGCGGCACGCGTCAAGGGCCTGGCGCAGCTTCGCGCCAAGGCCCGCGAACTGACGGACGAGGAAGCCGAAGACTTGCAGTTTGCCGAGAACATCCACCGCAAGAACCTGACGCAGATCGAGGAAGCCAAGAAGATCCAGCGCGACCTTGACCGCTTGGGCAGCGTGGAGGCCGTGCTTGAGAAGCACCAGAAAAGCCGTTCCTGGCTTTCCAAGGTGCTGTCGCTGCTGAACCTGCCCGAGCAGGCCAAGCGGCTGGTGGCCGAGAACGTCAGCGCCGATGTGGAAGTCATCAACACGGTAAAGACCATCGAGAAGGCCGACCCCGAGGCCGCCAAGGAATTGGTCGAAGACCTCAAGGCCACGCGCGGCAAGAGCAACGCCCGCGAGAAGGCCCAGGCCGCCAAGGAAAAGGTCAAGCCGAGCAAGAAGCCCAAGGCCGACAAGAAGGCCGCAGGCGGGCCGGTGGCCACGCCGAAAGACCGCAGCCAGGAGGAACCCGGCCCCGTGTCGGTTTTCGCGGGCGAGAAATCCGACGACAGCGCCGACAACGGCCTGACTGGGGCCGACCCGTTTGCAGCCGATGGCGGCGAGGCTTCGACCGAGGACGGCAGCGCGGCTAGCGCCGAGAGCGCACCGCGCCCGGTGGCCTTCGCCCCGGCCGAGGCGCTGAACAAAGCCTACGTCAATATCTTCGAGTTCGGCAGCAGCCCGAAGACGGTCTTGGACGTGTTGAGCGCCGAGGAACGCGAAGCCGTCGATGCTTGGCTGCACTCGTTCTACGATGCAGGCGTGGCGGTCAAGGACGTGGGCCGGGCCGTCATCCAGGGTTTTCGCAATGGCCAATTTTCCAGTGATGGCGACGGCGCGTTTGCCCTTGTTGCCTTTCTGCACGGGGCCGACAGCGACGCGAAATACAACCTGCTGAACGTCTTCGGCAGCTTCAAGGAATGATGACAACCACCAGGCGGGGCA
This sequence comes from Sterolibacterium denitrificans, assembly GCF_900174485.1. Classification (NCBI taxonomy): domain Bacteria; kingdom Pseudomonadati; phylum Pseudomonadota; class Betaproteobacteria; order Nitrosomonadales; family Sterolibacteriaceae; genus Sterolibacterium; species Sterolibacterium denitrificans. Next base: position 4,557 of record NZ_LT837804.1, read on the forward strand.
AGTGCCCCGCCCTTCTCGTTTTGGAGTACCACCGATGCGCTTAAAAAGGCGGATGACCGCAGCCGAATTCGAGGCCGTGCGGCCGCTGCTGAATATCTCGGATGACCGCATCGAGGCCGCACGCCTGGCCCTCGTTGAGGGCCGGACGTTGCAGGCCATAGGCGATCAATTCGGCTGGTCGAGGCAGGCCGTAGGCGATGCGGTCAGTGTCGTTTGGAAGAAGCTGGAAGACTACCGCGAATCGCAGCGCGTGGCCGCGAATGCGGGCGCGCTGCTGCCCCCCGGTTGGGAGCAAGTCACGCTCATTGCCCCGAGCCACTTGATTGCCAAGTTCCGGGGCGAAATCGCCCAGGCTTCGCCGCAGCCCGAGAGCAAGAAGGCGGCCGCACCCAGGACGAAGCGCAAGGAGTAAGACCATGCCGCGCACGCCGAAACTATGGAGCAATGACGACCTGGCCTTTGCCTTCAATGCGGCTTGCGACTTCCTGCTGATGGAGGAATGGCCCGAAGATGACGGCGGCGCACAGGTGGCCGCCTACCGTGAGGCGGCCAAGCGCATACGGCGCATGGCCGACCGCTTGCCGCTCGATGCGGACACAAAAAAGAAAGCCCGACGTGGTGAAACGCCGGGCCTCAAAGTCAACGTAAACGAAACCAAGAATGGCCCGCTTAACAGGCGGAATTATAGGATAGAAGGAGTTTTTCCGCCATGAAAAAAGCGTCAGACATTACCGATGGTGTATTGGCCAACGACAAGGGCACCGGGCAGATCGACAAGATGCAGCGGTCGGCCTATCTCAACAGCAAGGGCATCAAGCCGAGCGCGCAGTTTCAGCTTGACTTGATCTTCCCTGACACCATCGGCGACCGCGAAGGCCTGCGGCACATCCCGAACGACTACGCCCGTTCGTCCATCTTCACGGCCCGCAACAAGCGCGAGCCGCGCCGCACGCTCATGCACGAAAAACTGTTCCACTACAACGAGCATGTTTCCATCCTCTACACCGGCATCGAGCTACGAGCCGAGGACGACGAAATCGTGTGGCTGCAAATCCTCAGCTACGGCAAGCGAGTTGCGCTTGGCGAGCCGTTCGAGTTCTCCATCAAAGACCTGGTGGCCGATGTTGGATGGCACAAGAATGGCCGCTACTACGACAAGGCCCGCGAATGCATCAGCCGCTTGAAGGCCAACGAAGTGCTGGCCATCAACAAGAAGGCTTACGGCAAGAGCGGCGCGTTATCGCTCATCCAGAACTACACCGCGATCAACGACGAGAACGGCAAGCCCACGCATTACCGCGTGTGGATTGACCCCAATCTGATCGTGCTGTTCGCTGGCAACACCTTCACCAGTCACGCATGGGAGACATACCGCGACCTGTCGCCCGTGGCCCGCCGCTTGGCCGACTACATCGAGAGCCATAAGCACCCCTTCCCGCTCGCGCTGGCCAAGTTCCGCGATATATGCGGCTCCAACGACACCAACCCGTCAAGCTGGCGGCAGACCGTCAAGAAGGCTTGCGCCGAGGTGCAGGCGGCGCAGATCGCCAAGATTGCCTTCCTGTCCGACGATGACAATATCCGTGTCGGCAACGACTAGGCCGAGGTCGGCCGAGCAACACCACCAGGGGCGCGAAAGCGCCCTTTGGTGCTTTCTGGCCCTAGGTCATGTGTCACGGCCGAGCCGTGGCCACCAGCCCTTTGACCTGGCCGGGCCTCCGCGCTGCGCTCGATGCCCGACTTATCCACAGATTAGGCCCTTTGACGTGACAGATGACCTAGGGGCGGTGACAGATGACCTAGGGCAGTTCAGAGAATCCAAGGCCATCTGTCACGATTTTTGGCGGTTGTTGAGAATCCTTCTCGACACCTTGCCGCGCTTGTGGATAACTTGCCGCGTCAAGATCGCCTATCTTGCCGATCAAGCCCGATTCCGTGACACATGGCCTTGGATTGGTGACAGATGACCTAGGTTTCGGCTTGCTTCGGCCTGTAGCGCGTGACAGATGGCCTAGAAAATCCAGACAGATGACCTAGGTTTCGGTGACAGATGACCTTTTATCCACCGGGCGAAACAGCGCCTAAATCGTTGATTTTTCGTATGTTTTCGCCCTACGTTTTGCGGCCCTAACCGTTTTTTTAACCTTTTATTTAACCAAAGAAGCCCGCCGCCTCTTGGGGCTTCGCCCCGCCGGCTCCTACGGCCCGCAAGCGGGCCTTCGCCCAGGGCCGCAAGCGGCCCTTCCCGCCCGGCACCCCAGGGGCTTACGCCCCTCGCGCTGCGCGCTCACCCCAAATCGTGGCCCCTACGGGGCGAGGCTACGAAGGTCGAGCACCACCGCCCAAGCCAGAAACACCGCCTGTTATGCGCAACCGCCCTAGTTCGCGGGGGCGTGCCGCCCCCCTGTCAGCCGCTTCGCGGCTCGAACTCGACCCCCCTGTGAGAGGGCAAGCCCTCTCCCCACCGCCTTCGGCGGCGGCTCCCCTCTCCCGCGCCTTCGGCGCAGCCATCAAGAAGGAGGGAGGGGCTTCAAACTCCCATCTGGCTTCGCCAACACGGCCAGAACTGCCGTAGCGGCCCGCCAAGGCGTTTTCAAGGGTCAGGCAAGGGCGATGCCCCGGCCACGTCGAAAAATCGCGCTGTAGGCCGTTCTACGCGGTCGATTTTCCAGCCGTGCGCCTTCGGCCGTGCGCGAACGTGCGGCAGGGGCCGGGCGTGGCCGCGTTTTGCGGCCTCTCGCCCAGGGTCAAGTCGTGACTGATGACCTATTCGCGCTGGCCACCGGCCGAGCCGCCGCCGACCTGGCGGCCTAGCCAGCGGGCGGCCGACCGGGCGCGGCCGTTGCATCATCGCCACTGTCAAACAAAAACGCTTGACAAGGCCGGATTTTTTGATAAGATAGCGTAACGTAAAACGTAATTACTTTATGAAAGGACACCGCCATGATTCGAGCCGAGAACGCAACCCCGTATCAGCGCTGCATCAAGCCGTGGGTTTTCGACCGCATCGAGGTCAGCGGCAGCGTTTTCACCGGCCCGGCACCGGGCACCTACCACCGGGCGGACTTCGACCGGCCGCGCGAACGCATCCGGTTCTCGCTGCTCGGGACGTGGCATTGCGAGTTCCAGGGCGGGCCGAACCTTCAAGCCCTGGCGAACTACTGCGGCGAGGTCATCGGCGAGGGCGGGTTTTTCGGCCTGGCCAGCGCCCGGCGCGTCAATCCATAACGTAATTTCGCGGAGGCGAAAACATGAGCCAGCAGACAGCCCAGGGATACCGCGTAGCGTGCCCGCGTTGCGCGGGCACGGGCCGCGTAGATCGTCACGCCAACGTCAGAGGCGGGGTTTGCTTCGCCTGCGGCGGCAGCGGCTACCGTGTGCAGAAGACGGCACCGGCCGCCCCGGCCCGGCGCTTCGCCGTGTCGGCCTGCGCGCGGCGCACCGGCGAGCTTGTCAGCCCGGTTTTCTGGCTGATGGCAAAGACAGAGCGCGCCGCGCTTACCAAGGCGCGGGCGCAGATCAGCAAAGGCACGGGATACGACCCGGCCACCGTGACAGTTCAACCATCCAACTGAAAGGGGTTCGACATGGGACGCATCGCAGCACACACGCAGGAACAGGTTTTCGAGGCCGCCGACAAGCTGGCGGCCGAAGGCCAGGAGGTCACGGCAACCACGTTGCGCGAGGTTCTCGGGCGCGGCAGCTTCTCGACCCTTGGGAAGCACATCGACGCTTGGCAACAGGCGCGCAAGGCCGCGCCGGTGCCTGTCGTGATCGACATGCCGGAGAGCGTGAAGGCCGCCTTCGCGCAGTGCTGGCAGGCAGCAGCCGCCGAGGCAGGCAAAGAGATTGCCGCCATCCGCGAGAAGGCAGACGCCGAAATTAAGGGCACCAAGCGGCGCTTGGATGAAGCCCTGGTCGAAGTAGAGCGGCTGGAAGAAGACGCGAACACCGACGCGGCGGCGCTGGAAACGGCGCAAGCCAGCCTGGCGCAGACCGCCAAGGATGCGCAGCAGGCGGCCACCGACGCCGCCGCCCGTGAGGCGGCTTTGTCGGCCACCGCCGAGCAGATGCAAAAGCAGATCGAAGCGCAGCAAGCCGAGCTTGCCCGCGTTCATGCCGAGGCCGACGCAGCCCGCAGCCAGCACGCGGCCGAGGTCGCCCGCTTGACTGGCGACTTTTCCCGGCAGCTTGCCGAGCAGACCACCGCCTTACAGGCCGCCCAGGGCGAAGCCGACCGCTTGCGCGGCCAACTTGCCGAGGCCTCCGAGAAACTGGACGCGGCCAGCGCCCGCGAACGGGTGAAGATCGAAGAAGCCGCCAAGGCAAAGGCCGACGCCGAGCGCCTGGCCGATCAGCTCAAGGAACAGAAGGCGCGCAGCGTGGAAGTCATCGGCAAGCTGGAAAAGAGCAAGCAGGGCTTGGAGGCCGACTTGTCGGCCAGCCGCAAGGAAGCCAAGGCGGCGGGCGCAGACCAGGCCCGCGCACAAGGCGAGCTTGAGGCGCTGCGCACTCAAGTGGCACACCTGAACGACACCATCCGCAGCCTGGCCGCGCCGGGCGAGAAGAAGGGCAAGGGAGGTGCATCGTGATTGACTTCCTCGAATGGGCCGGTTCCCTGTCCGGTCTTCTCGGTGCGTTCCTGTTGGCCACCCACACGCGGGTTTCCCGCTATGGCTGGCTGGCGTTCCTGGCCGCGAACCTGGCCATGATCGGCTTTGCTTTCGGCATCGCCCGCTATGGCCTGCTGGTGCAGCAGCTTGGTTTCATGGCCACCAGCCTGCTAGGCATCCACCGGGCGGGCTTCGCCCTGCCCTTTGCGCGTTCGCGGGGTTAAGCCATGCAGATCGTCCCCGGTTCGCGCTGCCAGATCGTCAAGGTTCGCTTTCGCCATGACCTTCACCGGCTTGGCCGGGTGATTGTCGTCACAAAGGTGAATTTGCCGGAGTTCGATTCGGTTTGGGCGCACGATGACAAGCCCATCACGTACCGCACGAACCGCAACGGCCGCCGCGTGGTCGTGTCCGACCCGCGTTGCATTCAGTCCATTTACAGCTTGGACGAGATTCGCTTGCTGCCTCGCGGCTCGCTGAATCCGTCCGGTTTCAGGGAGTAGCCCATGACCGCGTTCCTGCGGTGCGTTGATGCCCAGGAAAGCGCCGAGCGTGCCGCGCTCGATGCCGAGGGCCAGGCCGCCAAGATCGAGGCCGACCGCTTGGAGCAAATCGCCCGCGAGGCGTGGAAGCGTCAAAGGTAGATCTTCC
>NZ_LT837804.1:9920-39597 GCF_900174485.1 Sterolibacterium denitrificans
CGTAAGCAAGGAATCGAATATGCGCCGCTTCACTTTTACCCGCGAGTTCTACACGCCCAAGGAATACATCGAGATTCACCGCAAGGATGAGGTTGGCGCGGCCGTCTATGCGTCTGCGGATGGCCTTGTCGTTCTGGCCTTCGCTGGCAAGCGTCAGAAGCCCGACTTCCATATCCGTTTCGCCAAAAAAGAACGCGCGGAACAGTACGTTTCCGACTGGCTGGCCCGGCTGCAAGTGCGCGCCCAGGAAAAGACTGAGCGCCGCGAAGCCCGCAAGGCTGCGCCTAACCCGCTGCAAGTGGGCGACATTCTGCGGTGCATGTGGGGTTACGAGCAGACCAATATCGACTACTACGAAGTCACCGCCCTGATCGGCAAGCACACCGTCGAAATTCGGGAGGTGGCGCGCATGTCCGAAGAAACGCTTTCCATGCAAGGCGTTTGCGTGCCGAAGCCTGGCGCGTACATCGGCGAGCCGATGCGCAAGCGTGCCGACGCGGATGGCTCCGTGAAGATCAACAGTTTTTCATGGGCGCGCAAGGTTGAGGCCAAGACCGTGGCCGGGGTCAAGCTGTTTGCGCCCGACTCTTGGACGGCATACGCCTAACCGCCAAGCATAAACACTAGCGAAAGAACTTGACAGGATTTCCAGCACTGCGCCCAGGCGGGGCGCGGGGCCGGAAGCGTAGGCAGGGCTTACGTTGAGAACCGCGACAGCGGCCTTTTGGGGGGCCTTCGGGTGCTGGCCCGTGGCCCCCCCTTTTTTTGAGAGGCAGAAGAATATGGAAGCAATCGACCTTTTCGCGGGCGCAGGCGGTTTCAGTGAAGGTGCGCGGCTGGCTGGCGTGCGCGTGACATGGGCGGCAAACCACTGGCGGCAGGCCGTGGAGTACCACGGGCAGAACCACCCGGAAACGGTTCATGCTTGCCAGGACTTGCAACAAGCCGACTGGCGCGAGGTGCCCGGCCATGACGTGATGCTTGCATCGCCCGCGTGCCAGGGTCACAGCCCGGCACGGGGCAAGGAGAAGCCGCACCATGACGCCCTGCGCTCGACCGCGTGGGCGGTTGTGTCCTGCGCCGAGTGCTACCGTGCGCCGGTTGTCATCGTTGAGAACGTGCGCGACTTCGTGCGCTGGACGCTCTACCCGGCTTGGTGCGATGCCATGCAGCGGCTTGGCTATGCCATCGCGCCGCACTTGATTGATGCCGCCGATCATGGCGTGCCGCAGCACCGCGAGCGCCTTTTCCTGATCTGCACCCAATCGAGGCACCCGCTACACCTTGACTTGCCCAAGCGCCCGCATCGACCGATAGCGGACGTGATCGAGTGGGATGCACACGAATGGAGCCAGATCGAGCGCCCCGGCCGCAGCGCCAAGACCTTGCAGCGCGTGGCCGCAGGCCGCGCCCGCTTTGGTGCGCGCTTCGTTGCGCCCTACTACTCGGGCGGCAGCGGTTTGACTGGCCGCAGCATCGACCGGCCTATTGGCACCATCACCACCCGCGACCGCTGGGCCGTGATCGACGGCGACCGCATGCGCATGCTTCGCGTGTCGGAGGCCAAGGCCGCAATGGGCTTTCGGGCCGACTACGTTTTGCCGGAGGGCCACAAAGACGCCCTTTTCATGCTTGGCAATGCGGTATGCCCGCCAGTGCCTGCCGACATTCTGGCGGCCGTGCGCGAGGTGGCGTAATGGGCTACGAGAACCCGTTATTGCGCCTGCCAGCAGGTCAGGCGCTGCGCCGACTGCCGAAGGCCGACCGGGAGCGCATCGAGGCCGTGATGCGCGAGCTGCGCGACCAAGCCAACACCGAAGCCGAAACCGCTTGGCGGCGGCGCAAGGGGCCAATGGCCGCCTACTGGCGGGCCGTGGCCACCTATGCGCGCCACCTGGCCCACGCATTGAGCAAGGAGGTATCCGAATGAAGCACTCTTTTCGTAAAGCCGTTACGTTATACGCTACGCTACTTTTTGCCTTCGGCCTGGCCGCGCCCGGCCTGGCGCAGCAGCGGGCCGCCACCGGCCCGGTGACGGGCGTATCCGATGGCGACACCTTCTATATGGTCATCGACGGCGAGCGCGTGCGCTTGCGCCTTGCACAGATCGACGCACCGGAGAAGGCGCAGCCCTTCGGCCGAAGGGCCGAGCAATCCTTGCGCGACCTGATCGGCAAGCGGAAAGTCACCGTTACATGGGCGCAGGCCGACCAGTACGGGCGGCCGGTTGTCCAGGTCGAGGCGGATGGCTTGAACATCAACGCGGAGCAGGTGCGCCGGGGCTTTGCGTGGGCCTGGCCCCGCTACGTCACCGACCCGCGCCTGTTCGACTTGCAGGCCGAGGCGCGAGCCGAGCGCCGGGGTTTGTGGGCAGACCCGAACCCGGTTGAACCGTGGGTTTGGCGGCAGGTTCAGAAAAATCGGCCCCGCTGATTTTTCGCGGACGCGAAACGCATTCAAACAAACGACCATTAAAAGAGCGGCGCACCGCTATACTTTCATTGCGATTTTTTTGATACATAGCGCATCCGAATAACTCACGGTGGCGCTTTTCACGGAAAAGGGGCCGAAATGACCGCAAACAAGGCGGTTTCCTTGCCAAGCTACTTCGGTTATCTGCGCGTATCGACGGACAGCCAGGACGTGGAGAGCCAGAAGCTAGGACTACTGGAATATGCGAACCGTCATGGCTTCGCGCCCATGAGCTTGACCGCCGAGACAGTCAGCCGGGCCGCCGACTGGAAGGGCCGCGAACTCGGGGCGCTGCTGGACAGGGCAGGGCGCGGCGACGTGATATGCACACCGGAATTCACGCGGCTGGCGGCAACGCCTGGCCAGGTCTTCACCTTCTTGGAGGCGGCAGCGAGTAAAGGTGTAGTGCTGCACATCACGAAGACCGGCACCGTCATGGACGGTTCCATGCAAAGCCAGCTTCTAGCGGCAGCGTTTTCGATGGCGTCAATGATTGAACTGTCGTTCATCCGCGAGCGCACCAGGGAGGGCTTACGGCGAGCCAAGAGCGAAGGGAAGCGACTCGGGCGACCGCCAGGCGCAAGCGGGCGTTTGAAGCTGGACGAGCACGAGGACGAAATCAAGGGCTATCTGGCCATCGGTTTGCCCAAGCGGAAAATGGCCAAGGCTTTGGGCGTGGCTTACAACACACTGGCGCGGTTCATCGAAAGAAAAGGGCTTGTGTCAAGTAAAAAGGCTTGACAATAAAGGCGGTTTCTAATACACTGGAATTGTGGTAATGGGAAGGGAAGGGCGATCATGAGCAACATCATCAAGTTCCCCAAGCCCAAGGGTCAGCGGGCCTTGCCCGCGCTTGAGCTTGACGCGGAGAAGATCAAGAAGGCGATGCCGAAGGCATCGACGGTGAAGGGTGTTTTCGCCTGGCTGTTCCTGCTGGTGCGCCTGCCCCTGTTTCTCGTCATGTACTGGCTTCGCCTGCCGATCATCTTCTTGTGCAATCTGGTGTCGATTCCGATGCTGCTGGCTTGGCTGTTTGCGCTCTACGCCTTCCCCGAGAAGTCGGCAATGGTTTGGGGCTTCGGCATCGCCAGCTTCGCGGCCTTCGTCGTGTCTTGGGCCTACGACTTCATCCTGATGGCGATTTCGCCCCAGGACATGATGATGACCTTGTGAGGTGGCACATGGATGATGATCGCGTCAGCAAGGCCCGTGCAGAGTGGAAGAAGGAGCAGAAGCAAGCCGACATGGAGCGGCGGCTGTTCGACCTGGCCGCCGAGTTCGCGGCTTCGCCCTTCAAGCGGCTTGTGCTGGTTGTCTTGGTGTCGGTGCTGCTGGCCCTTTGGCTGTTGCCCCGATGAACGAAAGGGATTGGACGATGGACTTACTTACTCGCCGACTTGCGCGGCGGATGTTCTTCACCGAGGTTCCTTGCCCGGACGGCAAGGGCGAACTGGTGGTTTTCAACTGGTTCGGCCGCAATGTGCCTTTCGTGGTGCTTGGCGGTTGGGCCGTGCTGATGCTTGCATCAGCCCTGATGCGCGCTTGAGCGCAGGAGGACAATATGCAGACAGAAATCACAACCCGAGATCGTTTGAATCGTTACGAGATCGCACAAGAAACCATCGGCTTCATGATGGCCATGCGTACCGAGGCTATTCACGATGAGGAAAAGAAAGCCGTGCCGGACACGGCAAAAATCGCGCAGTGGAACATGGAGTTCGAGCGGCTTGATGACGAACTGTATGGCTTGCGCCTGCACGATGACGAGGCCATCCAGCGCGTGCTGGATGAATACTGCCCCATCGTGAAGGCAGAGTACGAACGCTCTCGCGTGGCTGCATGACTAGGGGTAGCAAACTAGACCCCGAACGCCACGAGTCGATTTATACCGACAAGATTGCGGCCCGCTACCTGCCCAAGAGTACGCCGCAGGAGCAGCCGCACGCCGTTATCACTGGCGGCCAGCCTGGTGCGGGAAAGTCGGGCATTACTGCTAATGCGATAGAGCGGTTCAAGGACACCGGTTATGTACTGGTCGATGCCGACAAGCTGCGCCCGCACCATCCCGAGTACATGCGCCTCATGCGGGAAGATGATAGAACGGCCGCCAACCTTACGCACGCCGATTGCGGCCCGTGGGCCACACGGCTGCTGCGTGATGGCGTGGAGGGGCGGCGGAATATCATCATCGACCAAACATCGCGTGACCCCGAGGCGTTGGCCAGGGCTGCGCAGGGGTTGAAGCAGGCGGGTTATACGGTTGAATTGCATGTGATGGCTGTTTCATCAGCAGTCAGTGAGCAGCGCATCCAACAGCGGTACGAGGGCCAGCGTGAGAAAGACGGCTTCGGGCGCTTTTCCACGAAGGATAAGCACGATGAGGCGTATGCGGGAGTCGCCAAGACTGTTGCATCGGTGGAGGAGGGCAGGCAGGTAGATCGCTTGTGCCTCTATGACCACAAGGTCAAGCCGATTTATGAAAACCGCCTTGAAGGCGGCGAATGGGAGCATCAACCGCGTGCGCGGGAGGTTTTTGAGGGCGAGCGTGCCCGGCCGATGACGTTGCAAGAGCGCAAGGACTACGCCAAGGGCTTTGACGACCTGGCCAACTTGTTGGCGAAACCGGAGCGCCAGGCCAGCGCCGAGGAAATCCGCAAAATCGCCGATCTACAACGCGAGGCCAAGGCCGCCGTGGCGGCCGAGGTATTTCGCCAGGAGCCGCCCGAAAAGGCCGTGCAGCAGCATCCCGAGCTTGCCCCGGCTTACGGCTACGTTCGCGCCCGCGAAGCCAAGGCCGAGGCGGACGGCTTGAGCGAGCAGCAGCGGGCCATCGTCATGGCCCGCGTGCGCGAGACTGTCGCCGAGCGCATTGAGCGCGGCGACGTGCCAAGCGTGCAGATTCGGGAAGAACGCCAAGTGAAGGCCGAGCAGCAGCGCGACCCCGAGCGTTGAAAATCAACCTCTCCTGTTTTGGGCCGTTCGCTTGCGAACGGTTCAAAACAGGGGAGGCGACAAGCGGAGCGCGTCAGGGTATGCCTCGGACGATGGCATAGACCAGGCCCGCAGTGAAACCCGAAGCAATCAGCGCCGTGATGGCATGCTCCATCAGCCGCGACCACATCGAGCGCCGGAACTCTTTGGCCGCTTCGCCCAGGGCTATGCCCAGGCTTGCGGCCTTGTCAGAGGCTTCCGACCGAAAGGCCATGCGGGCGGCCTCTTGCAGCGCCGCCCGCTGTTCCTCTACCGTCTTGGCCGCAGTCTGCGCGGCCTGCGCCGTTTTCAGATCAAGGTATTCCGCCAGATCGGCCTTTGCCTGTTCGGTAAAGGCCGTCACTGCCAGGCGGAACTTGTCGCCCGCGTCATCGAGCGCGGCGACGGTGCCGGACAACTTGCCTTCGGCACCATCGACCAACGCCGGGAGAGCTTCGACGCGGGCAAGTAGCCCGTCCAGGTCGCCGAGCAGTTCGGCAATCAGGGCTTCGCGTGTTGTTCTTGGCCCGCTCATGATCGGGCCTTACTTGAACAAGGCTTTGAAAACATCGTCCAGGTTCTTGTTGGCCGTCACGGCGAGGCGCTTCAAGGCCACCATGCGAACGCATAGTTCCTTTTCATCCTCATCGGTGGCCTGGCGAAGCCGGGCGCGGTAGTCGGTTTCGTCGGCCGTGATTTCCCCGAGGGACTTCCCGACCGCCTTCAACCGCTCGAAAACCTCATTCGCGTAGATGGTGGCCTCCGGCTTCACCACGAACGATTTTTCGGATTCGGCCAGGCCGAACAAGGCGGCGAACTCGTCGGCCACGGCCTCATCGACTTCGACCTTGTTGAACACCAGGCGGATGCGCTTCTTCTCGATGCCGAGCTTTTGCAGGGCGCGGATGGTATTCACTGTGTCGGCCTGCACCTTCTTTTCCTTGACCACGGGCACCACGAAGAAATCGAATTCTTCGTGCGAGCCGTCGAACTGCTGCATCAGCTTCAAGAAGTCTTCGACGTTCGACGCGCCCACGTCGATGATCGCCGTGTCCAGCGGCATCAGTTCATCGACCAGTTCGCCGAACTTCTTGCCGCGCATCTTTTCCACGTCCAGGCCGTCAGCATCGGCCCCCGTGTTGATCGACTCGATGGAGTAGATCGGCGCGTCACCCATGCGGGGCTTGAGCAGATGACCGGCAACCGTGGTCTTGCCCACGTTGCCCGAAAAATTCAGGACAGCAACTTTCATGTTTTTTTCCTCTTTGCGAGTTTGGCCAAGGCGGCCAGGTCGGGCTTGTTCCCGATGATCTTGTCAAGGTCAGCCGGGTTATGAGAGCCGCCACCGGAGCTTTCAGCTTCGGTATCGACTTCATCCACCGGCAGGGCTGGTGATGGCTTCGACGGCTGGCCCGGAGGGCTGGCCGACTTCGCCGCCGTGATCGACGGTTTGCCGCGTTTCTGGCGAATTCGCTTCAAGGTTGTCTCGAATGTCGCAAGCGTCATTTCGAGGCCGTGCTTCGTCAGTTCTTCAACTACCGAAGCCCGAGGGACACCGGCAGCCAAAGCCGCTTCAACATCATCAATCACGTCCCGCAAGCGGGCGGCCTTAGACCGTTTCTTATCGTCGGAAGCAAGCGCGCGGAGTCGTTCAGCTATGGCTTTCCTATCCATTTGCACGCTCTTTTCTGGTTGAAACTGTACCGATTGTGTCCCGCATCCGTTCCAATGTCAAGGTTTCGCGTCCGCGAAACGTATGGTTCATGTCTCGCCAATGTCCGTGACTTGTCCCGGTATTGGCTGTTTTCAGTATCGTTTGTGTTCCACAAAGCATGAGGGAAGGTAGGGGGGTGAAATCTAGGGCAGGATAGGCGCACGCGCCGCTATTTGGTACAATTGCCCGCAATTGATACCAAACCTGACCCCCCTACCTTCCCTCATGCCGGTACTGAAAACACTTGTCGAGCCAGGAACCAAAGCGTGCTTTCGCAGCATGGCGAAGACGCGCGGGCTGTCCGAATCGGAGCTTCTTCGGGCCGTCATCCTGGCCGTCACTGGCGAGGATGGCGACGCCGACCAGCCCATTGAACCGGATGCGGAGAAGGCCGACACCGCGCGCATGACAGTGCGGATGCCGCGCTTCCTGATGGAAGCGGCCACCGCACGAGGGAAGGTCAAGGGCATGGCACCAAGCCGTTGGGTGGCCGCCTTGGTGCAGTCTCACTTGACCCGCCAGCCTGTCATGACAGATGACGAACTGGCGGGCCTACTGGCCAGCAATCGGGAGCTTGCAGCGGTCGGCCGCAACATCAATCAGATCGCGCGGGCCTTGAACGAGGCGTTCCATGAAACCGAGCGCGTCAAGATCGAGCGCCTGGCCCAACTGCGCGATGCCATCGTGAAGCAGCGGGCCGCCATGCGGGCCTTGGTGCGGGCAAGCCAGAATTCTTGGGCGGCAGACGATGGCGCTGATTGAAGCCGAGCTTGGCAGCGCCCTACATCCGCCCGTCAAGCGGAAGGCCAACAACACCCGCAAGCTGCGTTCGACGGCCTGGCGCGTGGCCTCGAACTCCACCGAGGTCATGGTCAAGATCACGGGCTTTGGCAAGGGCGCTGGCCACGTCAAGGCCCACTTGGACTACATCAGCCGAAACGGCAAGGTGGAGCTTGAGAACGATCGGGGCGAAGTTCTCAGCGGCAAAGAGGAAGTCAAGGCGTTCTTCAAGGATTGGGAAAAGGATTTCGGCGACAGCAAGCGGCACAAGAACCAGCGCGACACCATGCACATGGTTCTTTCGATGCCGGAGACAACCGACCCCGAATCAGTCCGAAAGGCCGCCCGTGACTTCGCCAAGGCCACCTTCGGCCAGAACCATGAATACGTCTTCGCCCTTCACACCGACGAGCCGCACCCGCATTGCCATGTGACCGTCAAATGCCTTGGCTTTGACGGCACTAGGCTGAACCCCAGGAAGGCCGACTTGCAGGCTTGGCGCGAAGGATTCGCCGACAAGCTGCGCGACCAGGGCATAGACGCAGATGCAACCCCGCGCCGCGCCCGTGGCGTGGTGCGCAAACCAGAGCCGAACGTCATCCGCCACATCGAGCGCGGCGACAGCAGCCACAAACCCCGCGTATCCAAGGTCAGGGCCGCAAAGATCAAGGAAGCCGCCCAGGAACTCACGGCCGAGGCCAAGGGCCTGCCCGTGGCGGAAAAACCGTGGGAGCAAGCCATCAAGGCGCGTCAGCGCGACGTGCGCCGCGCCTGGCTGGCGGCGGCCGATGCGCTTGACCAGGCCGACACCCGTTTGACATTCAACCAGAAGGAGGCGCGCAATGAGCGACCCAACTACGACAGCATCGGCACAGATCGAGCACGACCAGGCCAGCGAGCAGCCGCTGTATATCAGTCCCACCTTGAAAAATCTGGACGCCAAGCACCGCCCGGAACCCTCTCCGGCGTGCGAAACCTGTCCGGCCTCGGTGTGGTTCAGCACCGACGAGGTTCTGAAATGCTTCTGCGGCCGAATGCACCTGATCGTGTGGGACGGGAACGAGCCGCCGATTCTGAAATGCGACGGCCGCGAACTGGCGATTCTCGCGCTCATGGAGGCGCAGAACGCCTAGATGGCCACCAGAGCCTGGCCGACGAAAACAAGGCCCTTGCAGGCCGCATCCGGGCCTTTGTCGGGGCTATGCCGACCATCGACACCGAGCGGCACCAGATCAAGCGAGATCTGGCGCAGCGGTTCAGCAGGCAGGCCGAGAAGATCCGCGACATCAGCCCGCAGCCGACAGCGCCAGTGCCGAGCGCCGGGCAAAAAAACGGCGCGGTCGAAGCCGCGCCAAAGCAGGGAGGGAAGGATGCGGAGCGTTAATCAAGGACGTTCTTCGTCTGGGCCGTAATTTCTGCTTTCAGGGCCTTTAATTGTTCCAACACTTCGCGGAATCTTGCATCATTTATCACTCCTTGTTGATTCGCATTTTCGGCCGACATGGCTATTTTTGTTGTCTCAGAATTAATTCTGTTCAACAAGTACAAAGTCCTGTTTATTAGTTGTCGGTTGTATAGGTAACGGAGAATTGGCATAAATTCATTCGTCTTCATGTGCATTTCGTGTGCCATGAACGCTACAACATCGAAAATACGTTTATCACATCGAATGTTTGTGCGGCCGTCGTCGGAGTGGAAAACTTCGTAATTCTCTATTAAAAGTCCGTGCGTCTTTTCCAGATGTTCAAGAACCAAATCGGCATGGAGGTTCTGCCGTATTTCCGTTGTCTCGGGAAGTTCCTGAATAAGTTCGCGCTCTCTTTTTTCATCGAGGTCTGCGAGCATTTGGTCAATCACGTTGCTTTTAATCATATGTGTACCCCGAGGAAAGAAGATAAGGCCAGCAGGATGGCCAGATGCGCCGGGTAGAAGGCATAGAAGACGTGTCGCAGCCGTGGCACCTTCACATCGACCAGGGGCGCGGCCAGCATCAACGGGATGGCGGCCAGTGCCCACAGGTTCTTGTTCACCACGAACAGCGCCGCGAGGGCCAGCGTGCAGGCCACCACGGCGGCCTTGCTGCCCGTCTTGAAGTACCACCAGGCCGACACCGTGAAGGCCAGGGCAAACCACCAGAATTCCACGAAGGCCCCGCCTAGCAGGAACAGCGCCGCCGCTCCTGCCAGCCGTGCGAAACCGCCCTGCTCCACCAGGCGCACGACGCCGGCGGACACCAGCAGCATGAACATGATGTTCAGCGGCCACCAGCCAGCCAGAAGACCGCCCAGGCCGATGAAAAACGGGGTGGCGGCCAAGCCGTACAGCGCGAGGCGTTTCATCACCCGGACATGTACGCCAGCAGCCAGCGCGCCGGGCCTGGCCAGGTTGTAGGCCAGCACGAAACCGAAGATCGGCATTGCGAGGCGGCCAGCCTCGAATGCGCCCGGTATCGTGTGCGCGAAAAGGTACTTGTTCGCGTGGTCAAGCGCCATGAGCACCAGGCCGAGCCACTTCAAGGCTTCCAGCGTGCCGCCGCTGATCGTGATGCGCTGCCCGCCCGCCGAGGCGGGCGAGTTGTGCGCGGTGGCCGAGGCGGTCATGCGCCCGTCCATTGCGCTGCAACGGCCTTGAGTCGAATCGCGTCCAGGGCCGCCCTTGCCTCATTGGCGTTGCACAGGTGGCCATACCGCTCGAAGGTGCCCTTCGGGTCGCCCTTCAAGCCTTTGCCGTCCGCGCCGTCAATAAACATCCCGTAGTAGCCAAACAAGCCTTCACTGGCCGCCTCGATGGCCTTGCCATCGCCCGATTGGAGCGCCTGGCCCAAGCGGTCGAAGCAATGCAGGGAATCGGACAGCCACATCACATCAAGGCCGACTTCGTGCGGGTCGCGGCT
Source organism: Sterolibacterium denitrificans (assembly GCF_900174485.1). Classification (NCBI taxonomy): domain Bacteria; kingdom Pseudomonadati; phylum Pseudomonadota; class Betaproteobacteria; order Nitrosomonadales; family Sterolibacteriaceae; genus Sterolibacterium; species Sterolibacterium denitrificans. Next base: position 20,750 of record NZ_LT837804.1, read on the forward strand.
TTCGTAGTCGCCCGCGTAAAGGCTGTTCGTGCGGATGGCCGTGGCCACGTCCGCGATGAACACCAGCAGGCGGCCAAGCTCAGGGGTCACGTCAATTTGCATTTGCGTGCCCTCTTTCGTTGTTGGCCAGCTTGACCGGGCCGCCCTTGAGTTCAGCAATGCGGGCATTGATGAACTCGATTTCCACGCGCCGATTCATGGCCTTGCCCTCTTTCGTCACGCCTGGCGCTGCAAAGTCTCCATCGGCCCGCGAGAAGACCTTGATCTTCTCCGGGCTGATGCCGTGATCGACCAAGAACTTCCGGGCGGCCATTGCCCTGGCCAGGGCAATGCGCGAGTCAGCAGGCCCCGCCACGCGGGAATCGGTTCGGCCGCGGACGTTGATGCTGTCCGCAGCCTTGCCGGATGCAATCAGGACTTCGGCGACGGCCGGGCTTGGCCTGAATGCGGTGCCGCCAGTGGGAAAGGAAACCTGCACGATGGCAGCGGCGGCCTTCAACATGCGGGCCTCGATTTCATCGAGCCGCTGATGAACCTCGAAAAGCTCCTGGCCGGTGGCCTTTGGGTTCCTGCTGCCCTCATCGAGCAGGCGGCGAACGTCTGCAAGCTGGCTTTCGCACAGCTTGAGCAGCGCGGCCACGTCATCATCGCCGGGCTGCACTGCTGGCGTGTCGAGCCTGGCCACCGTTACCACGGCGGCGGCTTCGGCCAGCTCGGGCACCTTGTCCGGGGCCGCCTTCGTCGGCGCCGAGAAAATGCGCGTGGTCATTGGTGCCGAGAACGTCACCGATTGACCATTGGCCCACACCGTGAAGGTATCGACCACGCGGGCAAGGCGGTAGTACCGCCCTACCCTTTCGTAATCGACCGACGCCCCGGTTTCATCCTTGATCGACAGAACGGCCGGGGCCGAGCCGCCGAGGTCGAGCAGCGTCACGCTGCCATACACATAGGCGCGGGCTTCGACCAGGCCGCCCGTGGCGGTGTAATCCGGGCTTACAACGCGCGTGGCGCTTTCCTGGGGGGGTACATAGGCGCAGGCCGAGAAAAGCCCGGCAGCGGCCAGATAGAGGGCAATGCGGGCCGGTTTCATCGTGCGTGCTCCTTTTCTGCGGTGACTTCGCGCTTCACTTCGATTTCTTCCTTCACCTTCACTTCGGGAATCTGGCCGCGCTCGATGCTATTGACCACGTTCTGACGAACGCGGGCCATGACAATGGCGCGCTGCTGCGGGTTCAGGCCATCGGCTTCGGCCTTCTTCTCCATCGACGCGACGGCCGCCGCTGCGCCCGCAAGCTCCGGGTGCTTCTTCGCGGCTTCCTCGGGGGAGTCCTTGGCGAAGCTCTCAGCCATCCGCTTGTTGGGTGACTCCGGTTTGGCCTGCTCCGGCTGCTGCGCCTTCGATTCCTTCGCCTCGTCAGTTTCGCGGGCGCGAAACTGCGTTGTGCCCTTCTCCACCTTGTTGGCTTCGGTTTGGCTGGTGCGCTTCGCCAGTTCGGCCTTGTCCTGCTCCGAAGGGCTGTAGCCCTTGACGTGCATGCCGCGTGCAGCGGCTTCAAGCCAAACTTCCTTGCGGAAAGTCTCGGAACCGGACACCTTGATTTCGTCCCATCCCCGCGCTTCGGCGATACGAACCATAGATTCGGCAATCGCCTCGCTGTTCGACTTTGTTTCCAGCTTGTTGCCCTTGTCCTCGAAAGCCACCAGGTCGGTGTTTTTCGGGTGGTAGAACTTGTTGCCGACATGGAGGTATTGCTTCTCCACATCGGGCGGAACGGCGGGTTTCACTTCGGTTTGGGTGGCCGTGAAAATCTCGTCCGACTCCACCTTGTTGTCGCCTGGCGCTTTGCCCGCCTGCGGCTTGGGTGCGTCGGCTTCCGCTTTCTTCAACCATGCCGCGCGCTGCGCGTCCTGCGCTTCCGAAAGTTGCTGCTGTTCCTTCTCGATGTTCGGCTCTACCGTGTTCATCCCAAGGGCTTCACGGGCCTGCGCCGTGTCGCGGGCGCGCATGGCGGCCACGCGGTCAAGATCGGCCTGGCTGATGGTTAGCGGCTCGACTTCAACATCCTTGCCTGGCGATGCTTCGGCCCCGGCCTGTTGCACAGCCGGGTTAATCACCACCGTCTTGTTGGATTCGACTTCGGCTGCAACATCCTTCGACACTTCCGGCGCTTCCCTGTCCAGGGCTTCCCGGTAGTGCGGGTTCGCGTCGGCATTCGCCGTCATGTCACTGGCCTTGTAGAACCGTTCGGACTTGTCCGCTTCCTCACGGAATGCTGCGGCGTCCTGCTGCGCCTGGCGGGCGGCTTCTTCCGGCGTCCAGGCGGCAGCGCGTTCGCGCTGCTCATCCTTCATGGCCTCAAATTCCGCTTGCTTGCGTTCCTCTTTCGCCGCGATCTTCTCGTCATGGGCAGCATCGAGGGCATACACCTTCTCTGCCGTGCCCGGATAGCCCGGAATGGCCTTGTCCAGACCTTCCTTGTAGTTCGGATACTCGCGGGCGTTGTTGGCCATCTCCACGGCCGCGCTTTCCTGCAAGCCCTTGTCCTCGATGCGGCGGAAGGCGTGGGCGTCAGCGGTGGCCATTTCCCGGTCGGTGTCGGCATCGAGGCCCTGCCCCACTGCTGCGCGTTGTTCGGCGCGGATTTCGATGGCGCGTAGCGCGTCCCGGTCGATTTCCGCTTGCACGCTGGCCAGCGGCTTGTCTGCTGCGGCCGGTGGCTGCTGGCTGTTCCAGGGCGGCGTCGTTTCGTTGCGAACGTACCATTCGCCATCGACCTTATCGACCTGCTTCACCGTGCCGTCAGCATCCCGGTGCTGGAATCGCGTAGCGCCCATTTCTTCGGCCTTCGCCTTCGCGGCTTCGGACGTGTGGAAGCGATAAGTCGTTTCGGCGAATGGGTCTTGCAGTTCATAGCGGTGCGCCGGTTCGCCGCGCACGGCTTGAATGCGCTCCGCCAGTTCCTTACCACCTTGACTTTGGTTGTTTGCGTCCATGTGTTACCTCACAGTTTGATGCCAGCTTGTTGGCAAAGACTGTCGGCGTAGGCGTGAAGCGCGGCTTCATCCAGTTCGCCGACTGCGGGTTTCTCGACCGCCGAGAAATCGACAGCGAAGCTCGCCAGCGACAGCTTGGCGAGGTTCGGAACGTCATCGGGCGTGACGGGCCGCTCCACCGTCACCACTTCCGTTCCGCCCTGCGCCGGTACTACGACCGTCACAGGCAGTTCGCCACCCATTTCGCGCTCATGGGCTTCGAGGTCGATCTTCGGCACAGGTGCGCCGAGTTCGCCCGCCTCGATGGCGTCATCCAGTTGCTTCTTGGTCGGCACCTTGTTGCCGAGTGCGTGCAGCCTGGCCGAAACCGCCTTGAGGCGATCAACAAAGGCCCGGTCTTTGAAATACAGAACCTTGTTGGCCAAGATTGGCGGCACGTCTTCCATCACCACCAATTCGCGGGTCTTGCCCAGGCTGGTGATTTCTTGGGGAAGCATCAGCGCCCGGCGCTGATCGGAAGCACTCTCGCTTGGCGTCTTCTTTCCGAAGATGCTCTTGCTCTTGGAAACCGAAATGCCCTTGACCGTCTGATAGCCGAGCCATTCGGAAATGTCCCGTGCGGTCTGCGTTTCCGATGCCTTCGGCGGATAGATGATTTGCAGTGCGTGGTTCGTCTGGAAGGTCTGCGCCGCGTCCTTTCCATAGACTTCGACCAACTGCGCCGGGCTTTGGATGATCGGCATCATCCGCAGCCAGTAACCCGCGATGTAGCTGATGCCCTTCGACAAGATCGGAATCTTGCCGATGGCCGTGAATTCGTCCATCAGCAGCATGCAGGTGTATTTGATGGCCTTGTTCTGGTTCGGCAGTTCGCGGGTGTTGAGGTCAATCAACTGCTGGAAAAACAGGTTCAGCAGCGGGGCCATCCGTTCGAGGTTGTCCGGCGTGACGCCCAGGTAGATCGACATGCGTTTCTTGCGCACGTCGCGCAAGTCAAAGTCGTTCGCGCTGGTGGCCGCATCGACCAGGGGGTTCATCCACAGTTCGAGGCGGGAGCGGAAACCGCCGATGATGCCGCTGCGGGTGTTCTCCGCAGCAATTGAAATGTAGGTATTCAGGCCGCGCACGCATGCGCCTGAAAGCGGATTCCCGGCCGCTGCCCGGTCGTTGATGATCTTGGCGAAGTAGGCCGAGCCATCACCATTGACCAGCGTTTCACGAAGCACCTGGCCGAGCGTGACCGGCTTGCCAGGGGTTTCCAGCAGGTACAGGCAGACGCCCAGGAACAGGCTTCGCGGCGTGGCCGTCCAAATCACATCCGTGCCCGGCTGATCGGGGAACAGCATGTTCCCGATCTTCTGCACGTCATCAATGCGGAAATTCGGGTCTTCGCTGATGTACGACAGCGGGTTATAGCGGTGCGTCCGGTAATCGACGGCGGCCGGGTTGAACAGGTAGCACTCCTGGCCATAATTGCGGCGGTAGGCGCTCGTTATGTCCCAGTTCTCTTGCTTAATGTCCAGAATGACCACGCTTTCCGGCCAATTGAGCAAGTTGGGAATCACGATGCCGACACCCTTCCCGCTTCGAGTCGGCGCGGAAATGATGGCGTGCTGCTGGCCCTCGAACATCAGGTAACGGCCGCCGAGCTTGCCAACGATGATGCCCTTCTCGCCGAACAGCCCGGCCTTGGTGATTTCGCTTTTCTTGGCAAAGCGGGCATCACCGAACAGGCTTTGTTTCGCGGGCGCGAAAAACAGCAGGGCGGGCGCAAGCAAGACAGCCAGCGAAATCCCGCTGGCGATGTAGAGCCACTTTTGAACCTGCGCATCGGCCCCGTAGTGATACCAATATTGGTACAGCGTCAGGGGCGTGGCTTCCTCAAACTTGCGGTCATACGCAAGCATGAAGATGCCACCAGCCAGGTAAGCCCAAAGCCCAACCACAAGCAGCAAGCCGCCGATGGCCAGGCCCGCTTTAGCCCATGAGTTGTCGCTTATGTTCAGGGTCATAGTAGATTTCTCGCAGCTTGCGTTGGTTATAGAACAGCACTACGTCAATCGTCGTGAATAGCCGATGCTTGATGTAGTTGGTGTCCAGGTGCGCGCCGGTGCGGCTGTCCTTGATAAGCGCGGTCAGTTGCTCGAACGACTCGAATGCGCCGTTCGCGTGCATAGTGGAAATGGAACCGGGGTGGCCGGTATTGACCGACTTGATGAACTCCCAAGCCTCATCGCCGCGCAATTCGGCCAGCAAGATGCGGTCAGGCTTCATCCGCAGGCAGGACGCCAAGGCTTGCTTGGGCGTCACCTTGGCCCCGCCCTCGTCTTCCCGCGCGTAATACAGATGAACCTTGTTGTCGTGCTGGTTCAGGAACAACTCATGCACGTCTTCAATCGTGATGAGCCGTTCTTCGGCCGGGATGCTGCGAATCAGGCTTTTGGTGATCGTGGTCTTGCCCGAGCCGGTCTTACCCACGATCAGGATGTTCCGATGCTTGCGCACGGCCAGGTCGAGAAAGTCCTTGATGCGCTTTTCGTCCTTGAGGCGCACAAGCTCATGCTCGAAGGGCTGTAGCTCGTCATCCACATCCGCGAATTCCTCGAACGCGCCTTCGGCATCCAGTTCGTCAAGCGTCTTGTCGATCATCGACGGCTTGCGAATCGTGATGGAAACCGTGTGCGGCTCGCAGGCCGGGGGGATGATGACCTGCACGCGCTCGCCGTTGGGCAGCGCGGCCGACAGAACCGGCTTGTCGTTGGAAATCGCCTTGCCGTTGTAGCTGGCAATCAGGGTTGCCAACTGGCGGCAATGGTTGAACGACAGCGCCGGGGCATCGTGACGCTTCCATCCGTCCCGCCCTTCCGTCCAGACTTCGCGCGGCCGATTTACGCAAACTTCCGTCAGCGTTTCATCGGCCAGGTACTCGCGCAGCGGCTCGATGTATTCATCGAGCATTTCGGATGACTGGCCTTCATCCTTCATGGGTGTCAGCATGATTTTTCTGGTCATGGCTTCACCTGCAAGCCATAGACGCCAGAGAAATCCAGATCGCGGGCGACCATGACCTGAATGTGATCGCCCTGGTTCTTGATGAGCGTCGGCGGGATGTTGATCGAGTTCTTCAAGGCTTCGGCCGCCATGTCCTGCGCAGAGTCCGAGGTGTTGCCCAGGTTGAATGTCTGATCGCTGCCGTTCGTGCGGCGCGTAGCCGCTGCCGCGAAGTCATCGACCAGGCTCAACATGATTGCCCCGCCGAAACGCTCCCAAAAGTGCGTATCGACCCACCCTTCAAGGCCCGAACGCCCGAGGGCATCCGTGCCCGGCGAGTTCAGGGACACCACCACACCGTTAGGCGTTTTTGCACGCGACCAGAGCACGAACAAACGCGCCTGGCCTTGCTTCAAGCCGCCTTGGTATTCACCCACCAGTTGCGAGCCACGATCAAGCAAAAGCACCTGGCCGTTGTCGCTGTAAACATCGCGCGTCAGGCGGCAGGACGTGATGCCAGGAACCGTGCTATCCAGCGCGGTTTCAAGTGCGCAATCCAGCGTGGTGCCCTTGGTAATCAGGAAATTGCGGTCGGGCAGCGAGGAAGCGGCAACGCCTTGCGTTACCGTGGGTTCCAACCGGGTAGCCAATTCGTTCGAGCGGCCTTGACCACTCAAACTACTGCCACCGGCGCTTGAAGGAATCGGCGCGGGCTGCACCGGGCCACGGCCCTGCTGGCCACCATTGCCGTTCTGCGCGCCCACCAGCAGCGTGCCGCCCATCTTGCGGTCAGACCAGTGCGGCGGTTCCTTGCCTGGCTTCTGCTGGACGGGAATCGGCGCGGCCTGCCTGATTGGCGGCACCTGGCCAGCCGGTGCGGGCGGTGCAACCGCAATCGGAGGCGGGGCCGCAGGAATGGCCAACGGCGGCAGGTTGTTGGAAACCTGCTCATCGCTTTGCTTCTTGCGCGACTTCGGTTCCTTGTCGCCATTGACTGCAACGATGAGTGCAGCGGCTGCGCCCAGGATGAACACGAAGCCGAGCATCGTCACCAGCTTGTTGCCGCCCTTGCGCCGATTCACCGAGGGCAGGCCCTCGTTCTCTTGCGCTGCACGCGCCGAGGCCGCAGCGGCGGCGGCCTCTTTTTCGCGGGCGCGAAATTCCTTCTTGCTCTGCGCTTGCATCGCTTCGGACAAGGAAGGTTCCGCGTTCATATCTGGCAGGCCGTCATCGTCCGGCGTGGCCTTGCCGCCCTTGAATTTGTCGAACATGCTCATTACTGCGCTCCCTTAATCACGCGCTCCACATCGGGGGAAACAGTCCCGGTGATGTTGTCGATACCGCCGTCAAGGTCGAACGACTTATTCACCACAGAGGCCACGGCGCTGCCCTTGCGCAGCATCAGATGGCGCACCATGCGTTGAATCACGATGGTGTTGCCGTCGATGACGTTGGTGTTAATCAGCGCCTCGTTACCTTGCTCATCAACCGAATACACGGCAGGCATATCCCGGTTGTTGGTGAAGGTCAGGTAGATGAATCGCCCATCGTCACGCGCAGCGGTCGGGCTGACTTCGGCCGAGCCAGCCACCCAATAATCGAAGTTCTGGCCCGCCTTGGTGGCGTCCGACAGCTTCCCCTTGATTTCGCCTTGCTTGGCTGCTGCCGCAGCCTTCGCCGCTTCTTCTTCGGGGTAGCGGAATGCCAGGGAGAAAATCAGGTTCGGGTCGGCCCAGGCCGTCGAATCCTTCACCTGGCGCGGCTGCACGACCAGGGCGAATTGATAGATGCGCTTGTCCGTCACGACCGTGACGTTCGTATCCGCCTTTTCGGCCTGCGGCTTGATGAACAGGTTGCTTCCGCGTGGAATCACCTTCCAAGCCTGATCGTCGCCCACCGCCACATCGCGGATGGTTTCGGAGGGCGAGAACTGAATGTGCGTGGATACGCCGTAGAACGTGGGCAGCTTGACCACGTTCAACGGGTTGTAATCCACGATGCGGACGCGCGGGTCATAGTCGCCTTTAGGTGGCGTGATTTCCGCCAGGGCCAGGGCAGGCAGCAAGAGGCCAAGCAAAATGATGCGTTTCATGGCGGCCCCCTTACTGCTGAATCGCCGGGACGGCGGGCCGGGATTCCGTGGTCGGGAAAACCGTCACGGAAGGCGCGGGAGCCGAGGCCACGGGCGCGACGGCTGCAACCGGGGTTGCGGCCGGGGCCAGCGCGTCAGGGTCATTCCGGTACTCAACCACTTGGAAGCCAAGCGGGTTGATGCCCCGGTCTTTTTCGGCCATCGGTGCCTTGGTGTAGCGGAACGTCACCGTAGCTGCCCAATGCGTGATGATCGGCTTATCAAGCCCGCGCTCGATCTCCTTGGTGTAGCGCACCAGGGCCACCGTGGGATTGATGAAAGACGTGCTCTTGATGCCGATCTTGACCTTGGCGTAATCGCCATAGACGGCCAGCGGTGAAAGCGGGTTCTTCGGGTTGAAGAACTGGAAATACTTCTGCTGCTCTGTCGTGCTCGACATGAGGCCGACGTTGTAGTAGTAGTCTTCGGCCAAATCCTTGGAGTAGCCTTCGCGGTAGCGGACATACCACTGCACGAAGTATTTATTCATGGCCTCGTCGTAGTTGGTCTTGCCGTCCGTCAGGGCCTCGACCACATCGACAATCCCCGTGGAGTTATCCACGCGGATGACATACGGCTCCACCGTCTTGAGCGGCATCATGGCCGACACGGCGAATACCGAGGCAATCGCCGTGACACCCGAGCCGATGGCCACCCACCAGGCGGCCTTTCTCGACTTCTCGATTTCCCGCACCTTGTCCGTTTCCCAGGTGCGGGCTTCCTTCAAGTAGTTCTCGAAGTCCTGTTTCTCGACCTTCTTGCTCATTCGATTCCCCTTTGATTGCCGTCCGATTCCACCGGCGCGCGGAACCGGATGAAGACTTGATTGCCGCCTTGGTGCCGCGTGGTGTTCCACACCACATCGGCCACCCCGCCGCCCTGCGCACCGATGGCGCGCAAGGCGTCTTCAAGGCGAACCCCTTGCAGGTTCAGGCGCACGGGCAAAGGCGTGGCTTGCCCGAGCGTGGGCATGACGTTCAGTTGAGGGGCCACCGTTTTGAGTGCTGGCAGCACTCCAACAATGTCCCCCTCATAGGCGAAATTGAAAACGTCCAGCCTGGCCGGGGCCGCTGGAATGTTGATCGGCCGGTACTCACCTTCGGGCAGCGGCGGTTTCGGGGGAGAGCCTGCGCATCCCGCCAGTAGGCAAGCTGCGACGACTCCAAGCATGTAGCGCATAGAAAAACTCCTAGTCTCGAAAACGGTCAAGTCACGCCGTCAATATAACATACATTGCAGGCGCAACACATATCATTTTGCGGATTCAAGGCGAATAAAAAAGGCGGTTTCGCGTCCGCGAAAAACCGCCTTTTTTTGGCCTCTAACCGCGTGCTACGCGATTGCGTGTTCCTCCGGTGATCTTCCGATAGACCGCCATCGGTGCGCCTGCCGCCGTCTTCGCCGCATTGCCAGCAATGCGAACATCAGAGCGTGCCCGGTTGTAAGACCGGCGCAGGTTCGTCGGACGCATGGCCGCCATGCCGCCGCGCGTCTTGCCGTAAGCCCAACTGACCGCGCCCAGGGTGCCGAGGGCCACGCCACCGCCGAGCGCCGAGGCCATCGCGGGCATTTGCACCAGGGCCAGCGCGCCGATGATCGAAAACACGATGGCGGGCAGAGCTTGGTTCAGGGACGGATCGGCCAGCACCGCGCCGGAAGCATCCGACAGGTACTTTTCCAAAATCGTCATGATGAGCTTGATCGTCGCGGCCGAGAGCATCACCAAGAACACATAGTTCAGCACCTGGCCAATCCAGGCGTCGAAGAACCGTTTGGTCGGCTCGAAGATTGTCAGCAGGATGAAGATCGGGCCAACGCCCAGGGCAACAGCCAAACCCATTTTGGCCAGGGCCAGCAGAAAGGCACCGTAGCCCGTGGCAACGACCGCAACGGCCCAAATTGCCCAGGCCATAATCAACAGACCCATATCGGGGATGCCGAACGTGTTTTTGTTCGCCATCGACTTCTGATAGTAGGCATCGCCGAAGTCGTACATCTTCGACATGAGCGTATCAAGGTAGGCGGCATTGCTGGTGCCGCTGTCACCGCCGACATACGAAGCCAGGGAATCCGGCGCATTCCACAGCCAATCAGCCAGAAAGCCGTTGTAAAGCCCTAATTGCAGGGCCACCCCCACGATGAGGGCCAGGCGGACAATCCGCCCTACCCCATCCGTGATCGGCTCCGAAATCACTCCCCGCATCATCGACCAACCCCACAGCATCACATAAATCGTGACAAGGGTTGTGGCCACCGGCGTGATCGCGCCGATAACGCTACTGGCGGTGTCGCTTACGTAGCTGGTCAGCGCATTGCTCAGTTCGGTGAACATGCGCGAGTAAAACCCGAAGTTACTTGCGGCCATGAATCACCATCCTTTAGGCATCTCGCCCTTGGTTGAATCGGCGCTTACCGCCGTTGCAACCTTGGCGCACGTTTCGTTGTGCGACTTCCCGGCGCAATACTTCATCAGGAATTCGCTGCCTTTGATCGGGTTGCCGTCCGCATCAACCGGGTGATGAGGGTCTTCGACATGCGGAACCCCATCACTGCACGCGCTCAAAAGCACCGCTGCCACCAAAACCACCAGACCAAAACCCTTGTTCATCGCAATCTCCTAAGAGCGGGTGCCCCCGCAGGGGCACCGCATTGAATTACCACCCCGAAGGCATGGCTCCCTTCGACGACTTCATGGCGATTTCATTGACTTGCTGGTTATGCAAATCCTTCTGCGCCGAAGCCAGTTGGGCGAGCATTTGCAGCTTGTTCGCCTCGTTTGCCATCATGACCTGTTCGGCCTGGATGCGGCCTTGCAGGTCGGCAATGTCTTTGGCGTCCGGTGCTGCATTCACCTTGTCCAAGAGCACCTGAATGTCTTGGAAACGCTTGCTGGCCGTCTTATAGGCTTCTTCGGCCCCTGCCCGATTCAGCGCGGCCTGCTTCGCAACCTGCTCGAACGCCTTGGCAGCATCGCTGCTGGCATCCAAGCTGGTCGAGGCAATCTCGAACTTCTTCGCCGCGTTGCGAATCGCTTCCCACTGACCTACGCCATTGCTCAGGATTTCTTGGTACTCGTCGGGCAGGTATTTCCGGGAGAGCGGGTTATTCACCAGATCGCCCATGTTGCGGATGCCGTTCAGGTTGTTGTATGCCTTCTGCATTTCCTGAATCTGCTCGACCATCTGCTGATACTGCTCTGCCCACGCCACCACTTGCTGGATGGCTTGGGCCAGGTTCGCCGCGTCAATCACGGGAATACCGGCGTGCGCCGGATTCCCGGCCGCGAGGCCCAAGGCCAGGGCGATTGCCCCGAAAAACTTCTTCAACACTTTCATCAGAATGCTCCTTTACGAATGCGATGGAATTCAGGCAACCAAACTGCCGGGTCTTCGCCCAACTCCGCAACCAGCTTTTCAGCCAGTGATGACGTGGCCGTGTTGCCTGAAAGGACAGCCAATTCATCGTCAAAACCGCGTAGGTTGAGTTCCGCAACCACGCTGTTTTGTCCCTGCTTGATGAGGAACTGGCGCGACTTCTCGCCGAGTTCCTTGACGATCTGAAATTCCCGCTCCGTCAGCTTGAAACCATTGACGTAATCGTCATAGTCCGCTTCCGGGTTCGGCAGGAAAATCTTGGTGGCCGTCTGCCCGATGATTGCGTAGGCAATCGGCGACTTGAGAACCTGTTTCGGCGACTGCGTGAACATCACCAAAAAGCCGTCCTGCTTCCGAATCGTCACCAGCTTGTTTTGCGCCAGGTCTTCAAAGGCCGGGTCATCCAGCAGCTTCCAGAATTCATCCAAGAAGATCGGGATGCGGCGGCCGTCGATCAGGCTTTCAATCCGGTGGAACAGATACATGATGGTCGGCGTGCGCGTGGCGTCGTTGTCCAGAAACTCCGTCACGTCGAAACCCACCATCGTGCAGTTGTCCAGCCGAAGCGTGTCTTCGGCGTTGTCGAACAGCCAGCCAAGCGGCCCGCTGCCGCACCACTTCGAGAGTCGCACATGCAGGCCGTTTTCGTCCGTGGGGTCGAGGAATTCCAGCACCGAGCGCAAGCGGCGCTTGGACTTCGAGGCCGACATGACGCCTTGGATGGCATCGCTGATTTCACGCTCCTGGCGGGGCGTGATCGGCAATGCCTCATGCTTCACAAGCTGCTTGACCAGCTTTTCCAAGAACGTCATGTTGTTGGGCGTCGGTTCCATTTGGAACGGGTTGAAGCCAGACGGCAGGCCGTTCTTGAGCGGGTAATACCGCCCGCCCATCGCTCGCACGCCCACTGCCGCGCCCAAGTCCTTGTCAAACAGAACGCACGACAGCACCTTGCCCTTGTCGGGCTGGCTGAACTTCTGCGTTTGGGCCAGCAGAGCCATTTCCAACACGGTCTTACCCGTCCCCGACTTGCCAATCACCACGGTGTTGGCCAAGTCCTTGTGGTTCGGGTCGAGCTTGGCCGCCTTCTTGGCGTCCGCGCCCTGTTCGCCCTTGTGGAAATTGAAGTAATACGGTGCGCCGGAAGTCGTCTTGAACATCATCACGGCGTCACCCCATTGATTTCCGCGAATGCGGCCAATGGGGTAGTTGTGGAAGCTACTGAACCCCGCGAAATTGCGGCTGGTAATGTCGCCAGCGCGCACCCGGTAATCGAAGTTCCCAGGCAGTTGCGCATAGAAGGCCCCGGCAATGCCGGAGTCTTCACGCGCCCACTTCATGCCTGCTTCGGACAGCGCCGCGCCTGCATCGCTGATGTGTTCGTTCAGGGCCTTTTGATCGAAGGCCCGCACAAACACGCTCAGATGGTGCGTGCCCATCACGAAGCGGTTGGAGGTCAAATCGTCCAGGGCATCGTCAATGTCTTCGACCTGGCTCACCGCCACGTCACCGGCATTGACCATGCGGGCCTGTTGCCGCTTCATGCGGCCCACGGCCACCGGCTTGGACAGGAAGGTGAAGGATTGCGTCACGACCAACTCGAAGGGCATTCCGAGTAGGTCATTCAGGATGCCGGGGCACGTCATCGCCGGGTATTCCTGAATCGTCAGCATGCCGCCGTATTGCGTGGCCGTAGGCCCCTTGAGGGACAGCAGCCCACCCTTACCGAAGAACGGCCGCGAGGTGGTCAGAATGTCGCGGATTTCGGCGCGCGGCAGCGGGAAGCGCCGCCACTCGCCGTTAATCAGGAAGGCCAGGAATTCCAGAACTTCGGAGAACATCAGGCCGTTGTGTTCGTAGCAGCCGAGCAAATCCGGCTCGTAGCGGTCGAGCGCGGCCAGGGCCGTGTTCGTCACTTCGTCCAGGGCTTCCAGTTCGTCAAGCTGCTTTTCCTGCAACTCCTTCGGGTCTTTCGTCCCGAAGAAGTCGAACAGCTTGGCGGCCTTCATCGGGGCCGGGCGGTAGATCAAGGTCACATACAACTCATTGACCAGCATCTTCTCGCCCGCCATGTGCTCGCGGTACTTCTCGTTGAACTCATGGCAGAAACCGGGCTGGAACTCGCCGCCCGGATATTCGCCATACTCGCGCCGCACGATGTGCGACCACACCGCTACATGGGGCGATGCGATGTTGCGCATGAAGCCGTTTAGCTGGTCGTGCCAGGAATTGATGTCCCGCACGTCCGCGCTTTCGTGCGCAGCGCCTTGCATCCGAATAACTTGAATGTAGTCGCCGCTGGCCAGCTTCACCGCGTTGCGGGTGACGTGGCTCGAATAGGGAATGAATGCGGCCGAAATTTCTTCGGTCTTCAATGCGTCGGCGTATTTGAATGCTGCGCCCATTTATTGCTCTCCTTCGGTTCTTGGAAGCGTGAAGCCGATAACTTCCAATTGCCCATAACGGCGGATGTTTTTCAGCAGGCGCACGCGCCGTTGAAACTCGCGCTCGAACACGTCGGGGATGCCGAACATGCGCGGGGCGAAGACAAGGCAGGCCGCCGCGATCATTGCGCCCGATGCACTCAGGTAGATCGCCGCCGCCCGGATGGCTTGGGCGATTTCCTCGCCGCTTTGCCCTTGAATGGCCTGCTGGAACTGCGGGGCGAACATCGCCACCATCAGCACCGCCAGGCCACCGACCGAACCAAGCAACCGGATATAGAAGGTCAGGAACCTTACTGTTCCGGTTACTTGGGAAAAAAGAAACGCGCCCCAGGTGCGCGCGTCCCTTTTCGCCTCTTTCCGCAGACGCAAGTTTTCAGCGTCGGTCAGTTCGCCGCACTTCTCGCCGTCCAGGTAAATGTGATAGTCCATAGCTGTCCTCGCTGTTTTCGCGTCCGCGAAAATCACTTAGTCCATTTCTTGGTCGGAAGCGGCGAAAAGCTCGCCGCTCCCCAAAACCGCGTGTTACGGCAGCGCCCGAGCGTCTTCATCCACATGAAGATGGAATAGAAGACACCGGGGTCATTGGCGCTGACGAGGTACAGGACACCGTGAATCGGCACGGCCAGCAGCAGATAGAGCGGGTTGCCGACTGCCAGAAATATCAGCGTCGTGGCCATGAACTCGACCACGAACGCGATATACGGGATGCCCCACATGGTTGCGGGGCGCGTCAAGCCGACAAACAGCGGGTCGGTGTAAACGTCTTGTGCGCCCTGTTCCATGATTAAGACGCAGCCGAAATGACGTAATCAACGATGGCCGCCGCGCCGAAGATCAGCACGATGCCGATGATGATCTTGATGGCCCAATCCCACGACAGCTTGCCCGCGATGGCCGCGATGCCGCACGCAATCACCGCGATGATCGCCAGCGTGCGGGTCAGGCCGCCCGTGAAGATTTCCAGCACCTTGTCGGCTGCGCCGTCCCAGGGCGCGGCCATTGCCACTTCGGGCATGACCGCGACGAAGGCCAGGGCCAGCAGCATGAGGAAACCGGCCGCCTTCTTGTCGGCGTCCATCTTTGCGATCTTGTTGGCGGCAATGGCCGCCTTCGCGTTCATGTAAAGGGTCGTGATATTCATTTGCTTGAGTTCTCCAACTGATAAAGCGAAAGGCTGATGGACGGCGGGATGCCGTAGTTCTCTCGAATGTGGCGTGCCAGCCTGTCTAAGCTCGCCCATTCACGGATGGTTTTGCGTGTGGTCAATAAATTCCAATCTCCTTCTTTCCAAGTCAGATTCACGATGATTTGGTATTTGCCGGAATCGTTCTGAACGATGTTCAGCCGCTTGACGGCCTTGTTCAGCATGAAGTCCTGCAATTCCGCTTCGCTCAAGGTATTCATAAGGGAATTTCCCAGGTCACACCTCCGCGTTTACTGGATGACAACGGCCTTAGTCTATCACAAAACATGTTATTTTGAAGTCGCAATTTATGGTATTTCGCCAAGTCGCGGAACGTCACTTCGCCTTGTCGAAATCCGGCTTTCCGTTCTTGTTTTCGTAGGTGGCCTTGCAGCCTTCCTTGAAGCCGGAACAACCCCAAAAGTCATAGCCGCCCTTGCCGGGCTTGGTGCGATGAATCAGGGGCTTGCCGCATTTCGCGCACGCGAAAGCCGAGACTTCCTGCGGCTTCCGTTGTCCCGGTTTGCCGCCTTCGTCCGGCAACGTCACAGAACAATCGGGATGCCCTGAACATCCCCAGAAGTGCCCGCTTTTCCCCTTGATGCGCCGCAACGGCTTGCCGCACTCGGGGCAGGGGTGTTTCGGGGTGGCCGAAACTTCCATCGTTGCAAGCTCACGCTGCAACTGCTCATGCACCTTCCTGATGACACCCCGGTAGGCCGCCTGGCCCTGCGCAATGCGGTCAAGGTCTTCTTCCACTTCGCGGGTAAAGCCCAGGTCGATGAAGCCGAACTTCCCGACCAGGGCATCCACCACCAATTCGCCGGTAGGCGTGGGCACGAGGTATTTCTTCTCGACGCGGACATAGGCCCGCGAAACGATGTTGTCCATGATGGCCGCGTAGGTCGCGGGCCTGCCGATGCCTTCGCTCTCCAACTTCTTCACCAAGGTGGCCTCGGTGAAGCGCGGCGGCGGCTTCGTCTTCTTTTCCAGCAGCTTGCCGTGCGCCACATCGAGGCGCTGGCCAGCTTCGAGAAGCGGAACCGGGTTGGCGGGCTCCTTGGCGTCCTCGCCTTCGTCTTCGGTCTGGTCGCCCGCTACCAGCTTGAGCCAGCCGGAATACGTCAGCGTTCGGCCTTTGGCCTCGAACTCGACGTTCTTCCCATCGACCGGCTGCGCGCCTTGCAGGCGCACCGTCCGCACGGCATAGCGCGCGTCCGCAAGCTGGCAGGCAATCGCACGAAGCCGAATCAGTTTGTAGAGCGCCCGCTGTTGTTCGGTTTCGCCCGCTTCTTCCACGTCCCAATGCGTCGGCGTGATGGCCGGGTGTCCCACTTGCGCGCCTTCCGGCGCTTTGAACTTCCGGGGTGATTCGGCCATGTCCAGACCGAGCTTGACCGCCACCGCGTATATGTCGCCCAGGGAGTCATCCGACACGTTCGGGTTGTCCGTGCGGTGATAGGTGATGTGGCCCTGCTCGTAGAGCTTCTGCGCGGCTTCCATCGCGGCCTTGGGGTTCAGCCCAAGGGCCACGCTGGCGGCCTGCTGCATGGTCGAAGTCGTGAAAGGCGGCGGCGGGCTGCGCTTCGCTTCGCCTTCGTTGAACGACTTGACCACCACCGCGCCCACTTGGGCCACGGCCGCAGCAAAAGCCCTGTCCATGAAATACGGGTTGTCATCCGTCACGAAGTCGGGCTTCGTGAGCCATTCGGCCGACCACTCACTTTCGGTTTTCGCGTCCGCGAAAAACAGCATGGCCCCAAAATGGTTCGTGACCTTGAAAGCACGAATCTGCCGTTCGCGCTCGACCACCAGGCGCACGGCCGGGCTTTGCACCCGGCCTGCTGAAAGGCGTTCGCCGCTTTGGCGGCTCAGTTCCGGGCTGACCATGTAGCCCACCAGCCGGTCAAGCACGCGCCGCGCTTCCTGCGCCGCCACCCGCTGCACGTCAATCGACCTTGGTTGCAGCAAGGCCGTCTTCACAGCATTGGCCGTGATTTCGTTGAACGTGACGCGCTGCGGGTTCGAGAGCTTCAAGCACTGCTGCAAGTGCCAGCTAATGCTTTCGCCTTCCCTGTCCGGGTCGGTGGCCAGATACACGGTGTCCGCGTTCTTGACCAGGCCCTTGAGCCTGGCCACCACGTCAGAGCCGCGTTCGGTCAGTTCATAGGTCGGTTTGAAATCGGGCGCTTCCACGCCCATTTCCTTATGCGGCAGGTCGCGCACATGCCCGACACTGGCCGCGATCTTCCAGCCGTCGCCCAGGATGGCCGATAGCTTCGCTATCTTGCCGGGCGACTCAATAATCATGAGTTTCATCAATACACCATCACGCTTTGGGTTGAACCGCCGCCATACACGCTTGCGCCGTCGCCTTCGGCCGCCTGCTGGCCTTCGGCTTGCAGCCTCACCGGCGCGTCCGGTGCGGCCTGCGTCTGGCGCGGCTTGACCGCGGGCTTTGGGGCCGCCTTGGGCGCTTTCGCGCCCAAGAGCGGAATGGGTGCCACCACCGGCACCGCTGACGCGGCACCGGCGTTATTCACCACCTTCTGCACATACCCGTTGGAGAACCCGCGCGTGAAAGAGCCGGTGTTGTAGGCCGACAGCGCTGCATGGAGCGCTGCTTGTTCGCCCTGCACCTTGCGACTGGCCGCTTGATAGTTCCAGTGGAGAATCGTTGCGGCCGCCGCAATGTTCTTGCAGGCGTCAAAGGCGTCTTCGACCGTCAGGCCGGTCTTGCGCAGGTTGGTCGAATTGACTTGGCCAAGGCCCATGTCAATGTTGTAGCCGTTGGCAATCAGCCATTCGGCTGTTGCAACGGCTTCGGCCTTGTTCTCGGGCTGGCGGGCCAGTCTCGCACCACCATTGACGCCAATCGCCAAGGGCCGGAATGCGGATTCCGTCCTGACTATTGCCGCCATCGTTTCGTGCGCCACCCACGGGGCGCACTCTTGGGCCAGTGCGATGAAGTCCATTCAGGCACCCCCGCCGTACATTCCCTGGCGTCGGCGTTCTTCGTCCTCGCGCCTGATGCGCTCGTTGTATTCCGCCACGGCTTGGTCGTACTTGTCCGCCTCGACCCAATAGCCACCGCGCTCGGGGATGCCGACATAGCGGGGCTTGGTGTCCTTCAAGTCGGTGTAAGCGTGGTTCGTGTAGGCCGCGCAGTAGCTCGGCATGCTGTTGGCGATATACACATAGTCGTTATCGCCGCCGCCCCAACTGCGCAGCGTGGCGTTCAGGGAACTGGCATCGCAGCGGCCTGCGCCTTGCGACATGGCCGCCACCAGGGCCGACATTTCCGGCGTCTGGTTGGCCACGGGGCACAGATCGAGGAAGTTCCGGCGCTTTTTGATCGTGTCGGACAGCTTCTTGGCTGTGATGCTGAAGTACCGATGCAGGGACGGCTGGCATTCGTGTGGCGGTTTGCCGGTGGCCAGGCATAGGATGGCTTCGCAAGCGAGCCGGGTATCACCTTCCAGAACCTCTTGGGCCATCGCCGGGGCCGTCATTGCGGCTCCAAGTGCGGCAGTCAGGACGAGCCTTCGCAGTTTCATTTCGCTATCTCCTTCACATGCTGATTGACTGATTGAGAGGGTTACAAACTCTGACAGTTTGCGGGAGCAATATATCACATCTTGCGGCTTCGACTAACAAAATATCGGTGATGCAGTTTTGTGCAAAACGGCGCTGAAATTCAGGGGTTCTTGAGAGGATGAAGGCAT
>NZ_LT837805.1 GCF_900174485.1 Sterolibacterium denitrificans
GGATGGCCGGGGGTTTTGGCGACCGGCCCGCTGTGGAACTTCATGTCCGCGTCCAGACGGATGGCGAACGCCTCATAGACGGCTTTCATGTACTGGATGGGTTTGCTGCGGGCCGCTTCGGTCGTGCAGACCGGGGGGATGGCGTAGTACAGGTGGCTATGGCCACTCTTGCGGTTGCGCACGATCAGGTTGGGGGCTGGCAAGCCCGCATCCTCCCAGATGAGCGCGTTTGAGTGATCGAGATCGAAGATCAGCCAGCTCACCATGCCCGGTCGATTGACCTGCATGTAGGGATAGCGGATCGCGTACTCACGAGGACGGATGCGCGTAGCGGTCTTATCGTCGGAGCACCGGGGCAGGTACGGAGCTTCAAGCAGCACGCGATTCAGGGCGGTGCCGCCCTGAAAAAACCGCTGTGTCGGTGCTTCGTCGCGTGCTGCGACGGTGGATTGTCGAGCCATACCCCTCCGCTACCCGCGCAAAAACGCGGGCAAAAACTTGCCTACCGGGGGGGTTGGGACGTAGAATGAGGATCTGTGATGGTTACCTCGGGTGAGACACCGACCGCCAAGTCGATAGCCCCTCCGGCTTTTCCTTCTACGTCTCAACGCCCCCCGAAACTTTGCACAAAGCCCCGCGCCAACGGGGCTTTTGCTTTTTCGGTGCCTTGTCTCTGGTGCTACTCGATAGCCAACTCCGGTTCATCCCCGTTGCACGGGGAACAATCAAATATCCAGCTCTGTCTGCTTGCCCCGCTTCGTGCGCGGCACCCAGCCATTAGCGTCTACTTCAAACTTGCTCAGACCACAGACCTGCAAAGCAGAGATAGCGCCATCCACGGACTGGAAGTAACGAACCCCAGTCCGAGCCGCGCTAAAAATCCGCTCCCCAGCAGCCGTGCGGATAACCGCGATCAACCCTTGACCGGCTTCATCCATACGGACAACCACAGACTCAATAGCACCTGCGCTTGCCAGCTCACGAACAATGGGGACAGTCACTGTTGCCCGTTTTTCTGTCATAGCCACGGTTTATACACTCCAATAGACATAAACGCAAGATATTCAATATCGACATGGATTAGAGTCCATGTTGAGCGCCTTAAGTTGAATTAGATAGCTATCTAGCTAGCTAGCTATCAATGCCGAAATGCTGCTTGAGCAACCGCTCAACGATCTCTGTTTCCGTCACCCGATGGCCCGGTACTGACTCCGCGCTTGCGGCGTCCTTGAGGGCTTTGGCGATGTCCCACCGCATCCGAAAGAGCTTCTGCACGGTCGGCACGGGCGGCTCATCTGCGGCAGGTGCCGCAGCTTTGGGCGCATCCCGATGCGCCTTGTCGGCAACATCTCCCGCTCCTCCTTCCAAAAAAGCGGTCGGGTCTTTTAGTGGGGTGGCAATGCCTGTGAGGTCAGGTTTTCCGCGCATCTTCTTCACGCTGTCACCTCTTTGAAGAAGGCTTCCATTTCCGCAATCGCAGCCTGATCCTTGCCCAGCTCCTGCACGATCGCACCTTCGCCGATGGCGCGGCGGAAGGCCACGCGCTCGCAAACCTTGGTCGGCAGAACAGTCAGCTCCTGCTCAGCGAGAAACTCCAGCATCTCAGCGGCGTCCTTGGTGCGCGGATCGACGCGGGTCAGCAACACGCGCACATCGAGTTCGGGGTTGTAGTCACGGGCCAGCTCGACCACTGTCAGCAGATCGGTCATGGCTGCGGCATCGAGGTTGGAGGCACCAATCGGAATAACTGCGCGTTGGGCGAGCAACAGAGCGGAACGCAACCCCACCGAGTCGCGGCCACCGGCATCCACCACGACATGCGAGAAGCCGCTGGCAAGCTGCTTGCCTTCGGCCAGGATCGCTTTGCCCGCGAGGCATGTCGTCGTCGGGCTGGGCGTGTAGCCCTCGTTCTCTCGCCGCCACGCGGCCCAGCTCGCGGCACTCGCCTGCGGGTCGCCGTCAATCAGCAAGGTCTTGCCCTGCCGGGCCAGCATCGTGGCGAGATGGACGGCGGTCGTGGTCTTTCCCACGCCGCCTTTGGTATTGACCACAGCAAAGATCGTCACGTCATCATCCTCCAGAGTTGAGCTAGATAGCTAGCTATCACAAGACACAACGAGATTATAGAGATAGCTAGCTAGCTATCACAAGAAGGAAACGAAAAATAAATATTTTTATGGTCTATAGTCCATCTGCAAAACCATAAAACCCTTTATTTATGCGGTTTTCAGCGGGTTTTTATGTCCATGCTTTAGATTTTGCATACCGTTGCAGCGATACGCGACAGCGCCTAGAATGACGGCATCTTGGCCAATTTTGGGAGCATCGCCGTGGCTGCCGCCGATCCATCAATGCCGTTCTCGCCCTGCGATCCAGCAGCAGGGTCATGTACCGACGTATCGGTCGGAATCCTTCAGTGGATCTTCGGGCCGGTTATCGAAAAATTGACCCAAGGGGCAAGCCCTGACGCCGTTGATGCCAGTGTCAGCGTGATGGCTTCGATCTTCTCGGTATTCAATTCCGGCCTGCTGGTCGTGGCCTCGCTGATCGTGTCTTACGTCGCCGTCATGGGCGTAACCAACACGGCGAACGAGGGCGAGGCGATGGGACGGAACTGGTCTTCACTCTGGACGCCTGTGCGGATCGTGTCAGGCGGAAGCGTGCTGCTGCCAACCACAAGCGGCTACAGCTTCATTCAGCTCATCGTGATGATGTTTGCGTTGTGGGGTGTGGGCTTCGCCAACACGTTGTTCAAGATCGGTACGGAGAACGGGATCATCAACGGGGCACTCACTGCGACCAGTGCTCAGATGGGACTTGGCTCCGGCGCAAAACCGAACCCCAACTATCCGCTCTACGACATCCGCCAGTTCGCACAGGAATATCTGGCCGTGGCTTGGTGCAAGCGCACCGTGAACGCCTCATTTTCTGGCTTCGGCGGCGGCACGCCGAACGTCAGTGCAGCCGGAACACCTGACCAGACCATCGCCGAAGGCGGCAGCAAGAAGGCGATGATCTATCAGGCGAGGGATCGAAATGCCGTCACTAATCTGGGTGGCGGTGTGCCGCTTTGCGGCTCGGTGAAGGTCTATAGCTATTCAGCTCCGGCTGCCATCGCTGCTGAAACCACTACGTCAGCGGCGTCTATCTTCGATCCGGCCAAGATTCAGGACAACGCGACAGCGATGAGCGCCATCCGCGTTGCGGCGCTAAATGCCAAGGCGACCGCTGTCAACAAGGTGATGACCGACATCGAGCAGTGGGTTGGTGAATGGCCCGCCACCATCAACGAATCCGGCTGGGAGAACGTCACGAGCGACCGTTTCAACCAGATCGTCAATCAAGCCCAGAGCACTCTGACCGCAAGCCTGACTGCTCAGATTGCAGCCGACACCACGCTGCAACAAATCATGCAGAAGTACGTTACCGACATCACCAAGGATGGCTGGGCAATGGCAGGCGGTTTCTATCAGCGCCTCGGCGGCATCAAGGAAGAGCTGGGCCGCATCTATGCCGAAAACGTCGCACAGGCCACCGCACCGAACCTCAACACCCTGCCGCAAGGGCCGCATTCCTCCCTTGCGGCCAACAGCTACACCACCGTCTACAACACCATCATCAGCAAGTCGCTGACCGGGGGAAGCTACACCACGCCCGACACCCCTCGGGCTGCCGATCTCAAGTCGAACCTGATCCCATCGTCCCTCGACGATCTCAGCATCGACACATTGGGCAGCCGGGGTGACAGCTTCATGAGCGGCTTCGTGCAGTGGGGCATGGAGCGCGTGACCAGCACCATGATCGGCACCGATGGCGACGTGGACGCCATTGCTCGCATCAAAACCACGGGCGATGTGCTCGCGCTGCTGCAATCGACGGGTTTTGCTGCCGACCGGCTGATCCACACCTCGCTTTCGGGCCTGAAAGCCGCTGCGGCAGCGGTAGGCAGCGTCAGTTTCATGGGCAACAAGGTCGATGCCACCCCGTTGGCCGACACCTTCCTGAACTGGGTGATTTACAACTTCTTGACCCCGCTGGCCGAAGTCACAACGTGGCTCGGGCGGCTCGCGTTCTATTTCGGCGTGTTCCTGCCGAGCCTGCCGTACACCATCTTCATGGTCGCGTTTGTGGGCTGGCTGATGGCGGTGCTCCAGTCGATCATTGCCGCGCCCCTGTGGGCGGTCATGCACATGACGCCTGACCGCACCTTCGTCGGCAGCCAGACGCAGGGCTACCTGCTCCTGCTGTCGCTCTTCATCCGGCCGGCGCTCATCATCACCGGCCTGTTCGCCGCGATGATGGTGGCCAATCCCGTGGTTGGGTACATCAGCAAGGCATTCTGGGCGATGTATCACGCCAACGTCACCTCGGCGGAATCGCTAGGCTGGTTCATTGAATTTTTGCAGTGGAAAAATTGGCTCATCGTGTACGGGTTCGTTCTGCTGCCCGTGATGTACATGATTTTCGGGCTGTCGCAGAGCTTGCCGGACACCGTGCTGCGCTGGATCGGCGCTGGCATCAGCTCGATGGGCGAAACCCAAGCTACCGAGCAGATGCGTGGGCAATCGGAAAAATACGGCCCCAGCGCGTTGCGCGGCGGTGCGTCTCCGGGCCAACCCGAGTCAAAAACACCGAATAATCGCCTGAACGGTGACTCTGGAGGCGCAGGCAGTCTAAGCGGGCCGAGCGGCCCCACGGGTAACGGTGGCGGTGGCGGTGGCCGCAGCGGTGGCGGCAACCACCCGCGCCTGCTGAATGCCAACGGACAAGGGGTAGCACCGCAGCACGACACCCCGGCTCCGTCTGCATCGAGCAGCTCCGCAGCGCCCAACGGGCCGACGCGCAGCACCTCCACCGCATCGTCCAACACCGGGGCGTCTCTCAACACCGGCTCGCAAGGCGTGGTCAGTCGCTGGGGCAACCGCGAGGACATCACCGACGCGGAATACACCGTAGTGAAAGACACGGCTCCGCGATCCGGCACTGCTGCACGCTCTGCATCCACAGGGGAAAAAGCCAGCAACGCCGTGCTCGCTCTTGGCTCCGCTGGTGTCATCAGCGCGGCATCGAACACAGAGAACGTCAACGATGACGGCATTGGCGGCAGCGGCTTGCATTACGACAGCCGCTACAGCCCGCCACCCGCTGCACAGGCGTCCTCAGTCATCAACCACGGCGACACCACAGCAAGCGGAGGACAACCGGCATGAGCTACCAGTACGACTACAACGCCGAGGCCACCGGCCACGTCATTGGGCTGCGGCGTGGATACGAACAGGGCTTTGAAGCGGGCGAAGTTGCAGGTTGGAACAAGGCCATGCGTGAGTGGAACACCGAAGTCGAAACGCAGTGGAACCCGCTCGTTGACCGCCTCACTGCTGAGCGAGACGAGGCCATCCGCGCCCGCGATGAACTGCTGGAGCAGGTACGCCATGCAGGCCAGCAAACCCGCAAATGGCACAACGCTTTCTACAGCGTGCTGTGCGCCCTCGATAGCGCAATGGACGTGCTACAGCACGCACCGCAGGACATGCGCACTCGGATGATCCTCGATTACGCCAAACGCGCCGAGTACATGAAAGAGAAGGGCTGGATCGACTCGATGCCGCAGGAAAACAGCGTCCTGCGCTCACGCGCCCGCCCAACCGCTGACCAACTCCAAGGGTGGTGGGATCAAGTCCTCCACCACGCGAAGAAGGCAGCGGAAGCCGACCGCACCCAGTCACCCAGCCCATAGGAAGGAGCCGCAAATGCCTCATCAAAAAGTTCCGCTCGGTAACGGGCATGGATTGAAACCCGACGCCGCCGTGATAGCCATCCTACTGGCGGTCGCTGACACCATTCTGGCCCAGCGCAAACGCCGGAAACACACCAGGAGGGCTTTCGCATGAACCTCAAGAACGGTGCGAAACGCGCAGCCAAATTCACGTTCGTCAAGATGCCGCTTTCGATCCTCGGCTGGCGACAACTCCGGGCGAACAACGGCTACATCCGTGACCTGTGGCGCACGCTGCGCCATCCTCAATGTCCCGAGTGCGGGCGCGGTGTCATGCACCTTCCCGCCGATGCCCAACCGGACGAAAAGGCGCTTTATCCGTGGGAGTGCTCCGCCAAATGTGGCTTCGGCGTACTGGCCCCGCAAGACCCGGCTGAGATTCGCCACATCGTGCAGGCCCGATCCGAGACACGCGGCAAGCAACGGCTGGCGTTTCTCGGCGACCCTGAGCGCGACAAGCTCATCACCAGCCATCTGCGCAAATCCCGCGCCTACTGGGTGGTGGTCGCCCTCGTCTTTTTGATGGCCGCATGGCAACTGGCTATAGGCGCTCCAATGATGGTTGTCCTGAGCGTGCTGTGCATGTGCCTGCCGTTCTCAGTCCATGCGATCCGCTGGAGCTATCGGGCGTGGCAAGTGCGCTCCGGCACCCTGTTCGTTGAGGGCGCGTTTGGCCGCTACGTCCGCGACATGCTCTGGGTTCGGGGGATGCAGTGATGGCCCAGATGATCCACTCCCTCCTACAGCGCCTTGGCCGCGAGCGTGTCACCAACATCTGCTGCGTACTCGGGACATGTCTCGCCTTGTTCGTCGAGCGCGATGCGCTGCTGCTTGGCCCGCCTGCTGCCCAGCTCGGAACGATCACCCTCGCCATAGCTGTCCCCATCCTCTACCTGACACCGCTTGTTTGGCTCGTTTACCGCTACCTAGTGAGGCCCGGCCATGAAACCCGCTGACAGCTATCTCGTACTGCGTGTCTCGTGGCTGCGCGAGCACGATCAGGTCATCGGCGAGCTGGTCGAGCTGTGGCTCGACCGGCAGGCCAAGCAGCAGCCTGACCCCAAGCCCACCAAGCCCATGCGCATCAGGGCACAGCACAACAGAGACATCAGGAGCCATGCCCATGCGTAACAAGCTCACCCCCATAGCCGCATCGGTCGGCAACAATACCCGGTTCGCCCTCGGCATCGCCGTAGGCGTGTCGGTGATGTTCGCCGGGTACGCCGTGTCGGCGGTCAGCTCCGGCAGCGGTAGCATCCTCGGCAACGCCAGCAGCCAGTTGCTCTCTCAACAGACCTCGGTGGTCGCGGACAGCATCAAGGCCGACGCCGAAGCGTGCGCAACTGGCACCTTGGACGGCAGCATCGGCCACTCGATCAAGCAGGCCATGCAGATTCACCAGACGATTGCCGCCGCGCCGGTCAACGTCGAATCCCTGTTTGACGTGAACAGCGACTGCTTCTCTGGCCTTAACCAGATTTACGACCTGTCGTTCTCGATCCCGAGTCTGTCCAGCATCATCGGTGCGGCATCGGATGCGGTGATGAAATACGCCCAGAAGAAGGTCTGCACGGCGGTCAATCAGGTGTCCGGCCTCGTCACCTCGCCGATCAATCAAGCCATCGACAAGATCAACGGCATGGGCGCGTTCGGCGACCTCAACGGGCTGACCAATGGCCTGATGCAGCAGGGCCTGAGCCACATCGACCCCAATATCGCAGCCGGTTACAGCAACAACCAGAGCGGCGGCACCTACACTGTGGGCACCAACCCGTTCGGCAGTTCGCAGGTCGATTTCGGCGGCTCCACCGGCACGAATGGGGATATGGGCAGCACCAACGCCCAAATCAACTCGCTCAACCAGCAGATCGCCAACGTGCAGGCGCAGGTCGGCCCGGCGCAGTACCAGCTCCAGCAGGCCCAGCAGCAGCTCTCGAACTGTCAGGCGTACCAGTACAACAACTGCACCTCGTATCAGCAGCAGGTCGCCAACGCCCAGAACCACCTCAACACCCTTAACGGGCAGCTCGCGACCCTGCAAACCCAGTTGGGCAACACCTCGCCGAGTATCTATGGCACCCAGACTGCCAGCGCGAGGAGCGCCCCAGCCGCCGCGCCGAAGCCAGCGGCATCGGATACCGGCAGTTGGATTCAGTCCATCGGCAACCTGTTTAACTGAGATGGAGCAGAGTCCATGTTGAGATCAATCACCACCACCCTCCTGACCCTGAGCTTGGTCGGCGCTGCGCATGCCCAGATGCCCGTCCCGCTGCTCGACAACGAGCCAGCCGCACCCAACGCAACACTCTGGGCCATGGCTGGCCCGATGTTGCAGGCCGCGCTGGAGTGCCGCGAAGACCTGCCTGACCACCCGGCCACCCGCGCCCTGCTGCCGCGCAAACCGGCAGGCGAGGAGCAGCACTACCGGCTGACGCCGCCCAATGGGTTCCGCGTTTTCGGCCTGCCGGTGGCCGAGATTGAGGTCTGGGTCGATGACGGCAGCGGCGAACTGGGCCACGGCTACACCTCGCACATCCGGGGCAGGACGCTCGCCGAAGTCGCCAAGGCTGCCAAGCTGAACAAGGGTCGTTCGTTCCCCAACCGCAAAACCCCGATGGGTGGCCTGATGGCCGATCAGCCCTTCGGGCCGGAGTCGGTGCAACTGACCTGCACCATCGACGGCAGCTACGCCGCCCACGAAAACGAGTACCGGGAGCCATGACCATGCGCAAGCTGCTTGCTCTGGCCGCGCTGGTGGCCGTGACTCCGGCACTGGCCGATACCTGCATGGTGTCGCCAACCGAGAAGCAAACTGTCTCCGGGCGCTTCGGCAAGTTCCGGGGTGGCGGCTCTGGCAACTTCGGCAGCGCAAACCAGAAGCCGCACATGCACGATGGTCTGGACTTCTCGACCAGTGGCGCGTCGCAGCCGCTGTACGCCACCACAGACGGCAAGATCACCTTCATCGGCAACCGGCGCTCGGCAGGCAACGCGATCCTCATCGAGCGCAGCAATGGCGACGTGGTGGCGTACTACCACATGAGCGGTTTTGCCACCGGCTTGAAACAGGGCATGGAGGTCAAAGCCGGGCAGTACATTGGCCTGTCCGGCAATACACCCAGCGACGCGATGGTGAAGCACCTGCACTTCACCTACGGCACCGCCCAACGCGACGAGGCCCGCGCCAAGGCATTCGCACAGGATGCATCCAAGGGCACCTTCAACCCCGGCCAACTCCCGTCCGCCTTCAACCAGCAACAAGGAATCGGCTGGAAGACCGACCCCGCCCCGTATTTCTGCGCAACGTTCCCGATCCAAGACGGCAATCCGCAGCACTACCCGATTCTGGGCAAGGACACGAAAGAGCAGCACGCAATCCTGTTCGGCAGCGTACCACCCGGTGGCGTGACCCCGAACGTCAAGTTCGAGCCTGCTCAGGTCGCGGCGGCGAACGCGGACGCAGCGCTGGCCGCAGCCGAAGGCAAGTCGCCCGCCGAATGGCTGTCGGACAAGGACGGCTACGGCTCGCTACCGACCGCGCCCATCGGCGGCTATCAGACGATGAGTACCCAAGAGATGCTGCTGACCGAGGCCGGACGCCGGTTCGGCGATGCCGAGTGGAACAACAACGTCACCAAGGTATCGAGCCGTGCGCTCTGGTCGGATTACGTCCATGCCGTTGGCGTCAGCAACTACTTGGCTGAGGCGATCTACCGCAAAAAAGAGCGTGTCGAAGCTCTGCTGGCCACCTACACGTCACAGAAGACCGAGCGGCTGCGCAAGCAGACTGCGGCAGCACATGATCGGGCGCAACGCGGTGACGTTTCGCGCAGCATCAACTGAGGGCGCTCCAATGTACAACGCTCCATCTATCGACATTGCCACGATGCCTATCGCAGACAAGGTGCATCGCTACGTAAACGCCAACTACTACAAGACCCTGCTGGACGCACTGCAAGCCGCAGCAAATGAGGTTGGGTGTGATTTTGCACTGTCATCTCGTGATGCTGCATACATCCCGGCAGACATCTATGAGCATCTGGCGTTTCACTTGGTATTGGCCCGTGAGCAGTATCTAAGGCCAGCCATTGGCTCAATTGCCCATTTTGAGAATGCAGAGGCCGGTATGAAAGATGGCTATGCCCATCTACTACTCAGGGATGTCTTGTCGGCCCTCTCAGAACTGGGCCTGAAATGGAGGATCAGGAGCATCGAGTATTACGACCGGGAAGGCTTACAACGGGCACAGGCTCGCCGTACAAATGGGGGGTTCCCACCCCTGCCAGAGCCTGCTGCATCAGCTCCATCCATTAAAGCCGATGTGTCCAGGCTGGCAGATGAGTTTTTCAACGGGCTGGATACGCCCAAGGAGGACATCCCAACATGAGTACGACTGCCAAGATCGACTTCGCGCCGGGCCTGTTCGATGAAGCTGTGCCGCCCGAAGAGAAGAAACCCACCCCTAACTTGGAAGACTCCTTTCCGAACACCTACAAACCCAAAAGCTTTTGGTGGTGGTACAGAAAGCAAATCCTCACCACGCTCGCGCTGCTGACAGCGGCTGGAGCTGCCGCGTACTTTGTCATCAACCACCAAGCGGACACATCACCGATTGACGAAGGCCCGTTACTGCTGCCCACAATTAACCAGCCGAAGGCACAACCTGTCCTCACAACATCGGCTCGGTCATGCTACGGAGACGAAGCCATCTGCACGACAGCCGTCACTGATCGCCCTGCCGACATGATGACCTCGCTGGTCGCCATGTTGCCGAAGGCGGAAAAAGACAGGCGATACCGGGTGTCGGTCGTCATCGAGGAACTGGGCGAATGGCCTCAATCTGGCGACTGAACGAGGATCGTGTCGAGTTCGAGCGGGTAACGTCCGCTGTACTCGATGCCGATCCTGATGGCACCTACGTCATCCAGCAACCGGACAACACATTCCGGCTGCGCATCGGCAACGCCCCCACTCTCGCAGTCGGCGAGCGGTTCACCGTGGCGGGCATCGAGTTCGACACCGCCGAGATCGAGTGTCTGCATTTCGCCGATTGCGTATAGTCACAGCTATCAGCCAATCAAGAGCACCAAACAATGCAATTCAAAGTCACGCTCTACGTGAACAAGTCGTTGGGCGGGATCACGGTCGAGGGAAACACCGTCCAATGCCTCCGGCGGACAGACGAACGCACAGCCACAGGACGCCGACGCCAGCGAGTCATCTGCACCATCGACCGCTGGGCATCGGAGCTTTCCGCCGAAGCACGCGAACTGCTCACCGAGGAAGAGCAAGCGGAATGGGCCGCATGGAAGGTTAAACACGATGCGGAGTACCGCAAAAAGCAGCTTGGTATCGCCCTAGATGCCGTCACCAAGACGATGGAAGCGGCCACCACTGCGCTGCGCGAGTGCGTGGCTAAACCTGCTGACCCCGCTGCAATGTGGGCCGCCATCGAGGCACTATCTGCCGAACTGGAGAAGGCTGGCCACGAGAAACCTAAGCGGCCACGAGGCCGCCCACGGACAAGTGACGACGACGACGATCAACTCATCGAGCACTGGCCGATGGGCACTCACCCGCCTCTGCCGAATTTCGCCCCACCGGGCACAGAGGCACATCGCCAGTACCAGAGCCTGCTCGACAGCTTTGAGGCATATCGCCGGGCAAATGAAGATAGCTAGCTATATAGCTATCTAAAATGGAATTCTCTCATCCCACGGAAACCGTGCAGCCTGCTGCTCTGCCACCTTGGCCTGAGCCTTGATCTTCGTTTCCAACGCCTTGATGAAGCGGATGGATGCCGCGACGTGGTTGAAGATCAGCAGGCTTTCCTCGTAGTTCAGGATCGGGTTGTCGTGCGCAAGGCTCTTGTTGTTGCGCACATCATTGAAGGCTTCCAGCACTGAGATACTGGACTTCAAAATGCGCTCGGTCATGGCCGACTCAAGGTGGCCACCTTCCCGGAGCGCCTTGACGTACTCGCCGAAGACACTGTGCAGCGGCTTGTCACGAGTGATCGTGATGCCGTGCGGCTCGCACGTCACACGGATGAACTTGTTGACGAAGGTATGCAGTCGATCCAGCCCACCCTCGGGCTGGTTCTTCTCGATGGCTTCGCGGACGTGCTCTGCCACCACCTCGAAATCCCGCTCATCTGCGATAGCAGTCAGTGCATCCAGCTCGGCCACCGGCTGGTCACTGAGAAGACGCTGGGCAATCTTTCGGCAGTCGTCGATCAGCAGCGGATTGCTGTCGCCAAAGCACTGCTCGTCGGTCGCATACTCGATCAGCCCGCCAATGACACGCCCCACGACATGATTACCATCCACGTCCCAGAAGGTGCGCATCCGGTTGGCCTTGGACGTACCCCGTGCCTTGTACCGTTCGGCGTCAATCTCAACCCGGTACTCGTCGAAGAAGTCACCGAAGGTGCGGTCAGAGAAGTTCAGGACATAGCCGCCACCCATACCAAGCAGCTTTTCCAGCTTGCGACGCTCACTTCCACTCAGATCGGACATAACTCCCTACGCCATCTTGATCCACACCATGCCGACAAGGGCCGTCAGGACAAGCCCGGCAAGCACGGTGCTGGCATAGTGGATATACAACTGCCGCAACGCCCAGCGCACGGGCCGAGCTTCCGCCCGTCTCTGCTCGACAATGAGTTGGTCACAGGCTCGATCACGGGCCTGCAACTCCGATGTGGCACGTTCCTCGGCATAAAGAACTGCGGCCAGATAGTCGAGCATCCGGTGCTCGGTGATGTTCTGCTTCCACGTCTCGACTTTGAGCAAAGCTCCGGCCAGCATGGGTCGGGATCGGCCTTCGCGATGCTCGGGGTCGGTGTAGTCAAAGACCAGACCGAACTGCTCATAAAACCAGTTGCGCCGCGCCTTGTTGTCACCATGCGCCTGTCCGGCCAGCAGCTCGATGCTATTGACGGTCGCCTCGGGCCACTGCTGCACCCAATGGACGATCTCATTCATCAGGTAGGTGCCGATACGCTGACCATCCAGCCCCGGCAAATCAAGGAATACCGCCCCTTTCGACATCGAGGGCGAGGTCAACGAGACTGAGTTGAAATTGCGCGAGTAGCTGCCATCAAACCGCCCTTTGCCGCCATCCCGATGCGAAAACTTGGCTGTGATGCGCTGGTAGGAAAGCCGAATGGACGCCTCGTAGATCGTCCCATCCCGAGGATCGCGCCGATAGGTTTCCTCCCGCTCGACAAGCACCCAGCCCAATGCCTTGTCATCCGGGCGATCCTTGTCTTTGATCTCCAGCACGAGGATGCGCGGCTTTACGCTCTGGCCCTCGCGCCAAGAGTTGTCGAAAGAAGGCAGCGCCATCGTCTAAGCGGTCTGCTTGATCTCGTCGGCCACTTGGCGGCAGACGGCCCGGACATCGAGCGAACCAGATGCGATGGCCTCAAGGGTGCCGTCATCGAGCGACTGCACAATTCGGGTAGCCCGGCGCTCCAGCTCCTGACGAGCTATGCGCTCCCAGTCGCCGACCTCCAGCAGTGATGCCAATGCCGTTTCATCAGCGCGTCCATACCCGCGCAAAACCTCTGAAAGCGCCTCAGTTGTGGTTGTCATCATCGTCCGGCCTCCAAGCCCGAATGATCGAGAACGGGCAATCAGCCCAGTCGTGCCGCCTCGGCGGCGATGTGCCCAGCCAAAGCCGACACGAATGTCTTGAGGCTGGTCATCGACGACAGCTCCGTGAAGTTGCCGGTATCCACCGCACTGCGTTCTGCCGCGATGACGGCAGCAGTCGTATAGAGCTGCTCCTGCACCAATCGCTGACACAGCAAGTCATACCGCGTGAGATACGATGCCCCCTTGAACTCCTCGAAGACCGGGAAATGCGGCGACGAGTCCCGAACGGGACGGCGGGACTCCGGCGCATCTTCGACCATCATCAGCCAGCCGACGAAGGGGCGTGGCTGCTTGCCGAATGCCCCTTCCCGGTAGGCAGTCCAGAGGTCATGAGCTGTTCCGATGGCTTCCTCGGTACGGTTGTTGAAATTGTTGCTGAACGATGGCCCGACATGGCTTTTCAGTTCGATGGCTGCGATCAGCTCGCCCTTGTAGATCACCAACAAATCCCACAGCTTTGTCGGGCGGAAGTAGCCGGGCAGGGTCAGCATCGCCCGGTTCTGGTGAATCTCGGCGTGGGCCAGACCATTGGCCTTGATGACATCGAGCACCAAGGCCAAGAATCCGTCCATGTTCTTGCCGCCTGTGACGCCAGCGCGTTCACCTTGGTCGGCCTTGCCTGACTCAATCTGCTTTTGCCGTGCAGCTTCACGGTTGCCCCAAAACGCCTTTACGGCGTCGCGGGCCTTCTGTTCGTAATCGACAAGATCAAGCGCCATTTATTCTCCATTGCCCCCAAGGGCAGATCGTTCTTCGTGGCTCAGCCCGTAGAGCCTGAACACAGCCCGGTTGCAGGCTTGCACGTCCCGCTTGATGGCTGCCTCAGCCAGCTCGCGGCGTAGCGGTTCAGGCACATCGGCCCAGCGTGGGATACGGATGCGGCGCAGGTATTGCGCTTGGAAGCGCAAGAAGCCACCTCGCATTTTCGTTGAGTACGTGGCCACGAACAGGCGCGAGACAGCGGACAGCAGCACAGCTTGCAAGGCCCGCAAATCCCAATCGTCCGAGGTGACGTAGTAGAGGTTGTGGCTTGGATACAGCTCGCCGCCCTCGAAAACAATGTGCGACTCACCCTTGATGTCAGGGATCAACAGCTTGGGCCTCGCAGCCAGCGCCGGGGTAATACGGTCAATCGTGCGATACCAGTTGGCAGGAGCCTTCTTCGCGCAATGCCGACCGGCAATCACATCCCGGCGAGCCTCAAGGTAGCGGCGCAGACGCGGATACTCGCCAAGATCGACCAGCCCTCCAGACTCGGCGAAGGGGTTGATGACCCCCTGACCACGCCACTGCACTTCGCCGGTCATGATGTCTTTGGTTGTCACCAGCGGCAGCTTCCGATCAGGCTCGACATCCAGCGACTCGAAGTCGCCGATGAATGCCTTGTCAGCGCCGGTCGCAACACCAATGCCGACCTTACACCCGGCCTCTTCGAGCAGTGGGAACGCGCCCTCCAGACGGCGAATAAGCGCCATCTGGTCAGAAGACTCCAGCAGCCACGGCTCCGCACCATTGGTCACACGGGCGAGTTCCCGCACCGGGCCAGCATCCTTCGGAAGTGTCGGTGCCGACAGCAGACCAGCCAGCGTGGTCAGCGTGGCCCGGTCTATGGACGGGCGGTGTGCGATGCGCGTCGCCCCGCCCCCCTCACGGCTGATGATGGTGATGGCCGGATAGGCGATCACATCGGAATGGAAGGCCGGTGTATCCACCATATCGACATAGACTTTCAGGTGGAACCGTTCGGCAACAAGGCTACGCAGTGGCCCACCGTAGCGGTTCTTCATCCAGCGATCCGCGCAGATAAAGCCCAGATTGCCGCCAGCAGACAATGCCGTCAGCGACCGCTCGATGAAGGGAATGTAGATGTCCGCCCGGTCATACATCGTCTGATAGCGGCTGCGGTACTCGGCCAGCAACGGGGCCGGAATCAGCTCAGGTCGAACGTAGGGAGGATTGCCCACCACGAAATCGAACTGACCCTCCAGCGGAGCCAGCAGGAAGTCACCCTGCGACAGCCAGCGGCCAGCCAAGGCCGTCGCAGCGTTCGCGGACAGCCCCTCACGCTTGAGCAGCGCGACAACGGCAGCGTAGGTGCTGCGGAAGGTGTCGTGGTGCAACTCCACTGCCCGGATAGCATCGCCCAAATCATCGACCGCAGTACCAATGGGCCTTGCTGCTCGCCATGCACTCAGCAGCCTCTGAATGATCGGCAGCAAGAAGTCCCCGCCACCGAACGACGGTTCCAAAAGCCGCTTTTCGTGCAGCGGTTGATCCTCGGTATAGCCAGCCAGGTCGAGGATGAAATCGACCACCTCAGAGCGCGTGAAAATAGCCCCTCGAGCCTCGAGTCCCCCTTCTGCCGCCAAAGCCTCGGTCGCGGCCATGACAGGGCATACAGCAGCGGCAACAGGCTTATGAGCAACACTTGGCGCAAATGCCATGAATGACGACCTCACTAAATCATCGGCGATGCGCCGCGCTCTGGGCGCACCGCACCAACGTGCTTGTAAATGGTGGCGCGTGAAACACCATAGCGTTTCGCCACGTCGGCGACCTGAATATCAGGATCACGCAAAAGCGCCTTGATCTCCCGAACTTGCTTGGCGTCTAGCGCGGGCTTTCGCCCGCCCTTGCGACCACGAGCACGAGCCGCAGCCAAGCCTGCTTGCGTCCGCTCCCGGATCAAATTCCGCTCGAACTCCGCCAAGGCCGAGAACAAGTGGAAAGTCAGCTTCCCGGTCGCACTGCCAGTTTCGATTCGTTCCGTGACGCTCTCGAAGCCAACACCGCGCTGCTCCAACTCCCCCACGATGCGAACCAGATCGGGGAGCGAACGGCCTAACCGATCCAGACGCCAGACCACCAACGTGTCTCCCGCACTCAGGGCGCGAAGACAGTAATCCAGAGCAGGCCGATCAGCAGATTTCCCGCTGACCTTCTCTTCGTAGATGTCGGCACACCCGGCACGGGTCAAAGCATCCCGTTGTAGGTCGAGCCGCTGGTCATCCGTCGAAACGCGGGCGTAACCAAGACGCTTTCCCATACCTTTACCAAGCGTAGATAAACAGACGGATATTTTTACACATAAAGGCCGATTCCACACGGGCTTTCTGGCCGCGGTTCGGATGCCTGAAAAACCACCGTTTTTTGAACACTGATAGATAGCTATATAGCTATCAACCGCGACCCACCCCGCCCATGTGCTGCTATACTTGGTTCGCAGCCCTAGGCTCAGTCCTCTCCCAGCCACCATACTGGTGATGACACTAGGTTCGTTCTGGCCCTGTTATGCAGGGCCACCCCAATTCCTCGACAGACCCGCCTACTGGCGGGTTTGTCTTTTCTGGCCCATCCACAGCAAAGCTAGATAGCTAGCTATCACAGCAGCGCCATCAGGTACGGCAGCGCCTGCGCCGCAAGTACGCCGCCTGCTGCGTTTTCCAACACGGCTTTGATGCTTCCTGCGGTCGCTTTGATGATGGCCCACTTGGGCTTCGGTGATGCAGCCTGAGCCTGCAATGTCGCCAGCTCTGCCTGCAATTCATCGCGCACCTCGGCTTCGATGCGTCCCTGCTGGATGGCATCGCGCAGCAGCTCAATCAAGGCTGACAGCGCAGCCATGTCACCGCCTGTTTGAGTCTGGGTCTGGTTAGAGCTATTCGATCCGATCTGGATTTGGGAGCCGCTTACGTCTCCGAAGTGGTAATGCTGCTGCTGCACAGTCTGCTTCTCCTGTTGAGTGAACGTCATGCCCTCCCCGAGCACGCCTTTAGCCTCCAGATCAAGCGCCCATTCGAGCACCCGACTCCGCACCTTCTCGATGACACCCTGCACCTGCACGGTGGAAAACCTGAGCGCCGGGCGCATCGTCACACCGTTCGCCTCGCGCATCATTTGCATCAGCGTGTGCTCGATGTTGGCCGGAAAGTGGCTGTAAATGCCGGTTGTGCTCTGAGCAAGCTGCATCAGCTCCGGCACCGACTGTCGCACCTCGAAGTCCGACAGCAGCTCGGCCATGTCTGGCGGCGCAAAAAACGGGATCGGGCCATGAATCGGGTTTTCGGCCATCAACTGCCCCTGTACCCGACGATAGTCCGGCACTTCCCCTGAGTAGTAGCCGTTCAGTTCGCTGCTGATCCAATCGACCAGCTCAGGCACGGCCAGACGCCGCGCAACAACCAGCGCCCGGCGTAACAAATCGCCGGGCGACACCGAGGCATCAATTGCCGCATTCACCAGTTCCGGAACAAGAGCAGGCATCCTTCCTCCAAATTCTTGATAGCTAGCTATATATCTAGCTCGTTATCATCCGTCATTTCGGGAGCAGTCGCACCGCTTTTGCACCCATCCTCCCTGATAGCTATCTAGCTATCTAGCTATGTGGCGGCATTGTGGTAACAAGGTGGAAGGCAACACCAAGCCACCACCATAGCGCCACCATCCCGCCACGCTGTCACCACACAGGCAGCACCATCTGACCACCTTGTCACCACCTTCTAACCACCAAGCGCACACCATCCCAACACACTCTCACCACCATATTTAGATAGCTAGCTATCTCAGAAGATATATAGCTATCTCAGAAGATATATAGCTATCTCAAGGTATGGGCGTATATGGAGCAGAGTCCACGCTGAATCGCCCCCCTCACCAACCCGGCCCCTCTGGCTCGTCGGGGTGCATGTCAGGACGCGCCTGCTCTCGTTCAGCCGCCTCAAGCTGCCGCTGGAATGCCTCGGCCTCGGCTCGCGCTGCTGCGGTGGCCAGCTCGCGGGCCACGTCATCAACCGATCTGCCAGACCGCTCCGCAGCATCAAGACGCTCAGTCACCGTGCCCTTGGCAATCTCAAGCTGCCCCATCAGCACCACAGCCGACACGCCCAGCTCAAACTGCCCGATCTGGAGCATGGCCCGCTCAAATTGAGGCCAACGCGGATCGCGCTCGCCAGTCGTTCGAGCAGGGGAGGGCACCCCACCCGAAGCCACTGACCGATACCGTGACCAGTCGGGCTTTGCCGTTGGCTCAGGGACGGGCCTGCGACGCTCGATCTCCACATTCAGCCGCTCTTGCAGCTCGGGGTTTGCAATCTGCACCCCCATCTCCGCAGCCAGCTCCAGCATCATCTGCTGATACTCAGGTGGCCCGCTGACCGTAACCCGTCCCCACTTCGCCTTCGCCAATTGCAGCGCCGCCCGTGCCGCATCACGATCATTCGAGGCAGTCACGTCGATCCGCCGACCACAATCAACAAATGCAGGGCCTGCATCATCCGGTCGCCGGAATACAACCTGACGCCCACGCACCTCGGCCACGAACGACCGGATGTCTCGCGGGGGTAGGGCAGGTGTGTCCGCATCGCCGACCAGCAGCGCCTGATCGCTATTTCGATGTCGCCAAAGTTCGGCCAGTCCTGGCTCATCCAGACGCCGATACCAGTCCTCGACGCCGGGAAAAGCCGGCAACCGTTTCCGCAGCCGGTGGCGCTCGCCGCTCTGCCGCTGGATCAACTCATCCCGTTCGGCCAGCCACTCAGCGCGTGCAACAGCGCCCAAGGCATACCGATTCCTGCCCGCATGGCCAGCCAGCAGCGCATCGCGCCGCGCTTCGTAGCGTGACCACGCGGCCTCTTGCTCCAACCGATGACGCTCGCGCAGTGCTGCCGTTTCCTGTTTCCGCTCGCGCTCGTATTGCCGCCGCTCGCGCATGTAGTCGCTCATGCGAGGCGCATCCGGCTTGAGTGGCTCCAACTCCCGCTCTGCAATCACCATCCCTTCGGGAGCAGGTTCATACGCACCGAGACGCTTCTCCAACTTCGGCAAGGATGACTTTCGGCAGGCTTGGCTGGCCTTGACGGGCGTGTCCCCAACCCAGATCAACGCACCGCTCCCTTCGCGCTCGAAGCGGCACCCCACGGCGGCCAGCTCCGCGTGCAACTGCGCCCAACTTGATGCCGACCGTAAGATCGGCCCGGCAACCTCTTTGGCGGTACGCTCGGCACTCTGCACGCCCGTGCGCGTTTCGATGTCAATGGCTCGCTGGCTGATCGCAACATTTTCACGCGCCCGAGAGGCGGGGAGGGCGCTACGCAATGCCACGCGCTCCGCCTTCTGCTGCGTTTTCTGCGCCATTTGCTCGGCAAGCTGGCGTGTTCTCAGCTCATCGAGCGCAGCCTGCCGCTGCGCCTTCGTAGCTTCGACAGCCTCCAACTCTCGCCGCTCACGCTCATGCCGCCGCCGTAGCTCCTTACGATCATCGGTTTGCCGCCGCCTGAGTGCCAAATCAGCCGACCAGCCCGCATCCGGGACAGCCTCACCGTTTTCGGCTCGGTAGGCCAGCGTGCCGTCTGGAAGCACCGTGTATCGAGCATTTTTTTCGGACTTCCAGCCTTGCGCGTGCTCGATCAATGCAATCGCCCGATGCTCCGCTTCCTTCGAGAAGCCACCGTTGATCTTGATGCACTCCAGTCGCTCAGGGTGCATCCGGTTGACTGCTATGTGCAGGTGGTAGTTATCAGTGTCCTCGTGCAGACCATAGATAATCTGACAATCGCTCAACCCAAGCTCCCTGAGCCAGATCGTTATCATCTCCTCGACCTGCTCAGGTGTCGGCTTCTCGCCCTCCCGCAAGCTCAGAACAAAATGCTCCACAGTGTTCTTGCTTCGCGTGGCATCTTCCGAAAGTGCGATCATCTCGCCAAGCTGCATCGACCGTTCAGCAGTGATGAACCCGCGTGCGCCGTGATAGACGCATTTTTCCGTCGCACTCTCAGTCTGTGGATTGAGGATGTACTCGACCAGCTTGATAATGCGACGATGCTTCGCGGCCTTCGCATATGGGTTACGAATGTGCTTTGAGATCATGTCCCAGCCTCTTGAAGAGCGCCGCCAGTACACTCCGCGTCGTATAAATCTCCGGGTAGTCCCGACTACGATGCTCTGCGAGGAAATGTTGCAACATCGCCATCAGCGACCGGATACGCCGCTGCATCACGCGATTTATGTTCGCAGACACCGGGCGACCGAATATCCGACGTCGCACGAGTGCGCCGGGTGTAATACCCGCCATCTCCGCATCCAACGCAAGTTGGTCTTTTTCTGCGGGCAGAAGACGCAACGTCACAATAGCTGCCAGTGCCACGCCATCTGACTTTCCAACGAACTCGACAACATCAGCGGCGCGATCATGCCGGACGCGGCTCGGCTTGATCTTTCCGGCCAGTGTCCGAGCGAACTTTTGCAGATCAACAATGGCCTCCGCGAGAGGTGGGAAGTAGGGTGACTGGCTTGCAGCGGAAGCATCCCACGCGGAGCGAACTACAGCACCAAGCCGGATCAACTCTGCAACCAGATCACGATTCACATCACTGACAACGGGAGCGCCGAAGTACAGATCACGGACAAGGGCGCTCATGCTGACACCGCGTGCATCCGCCTCGGCACGCAGCGCATCGCGCTCATCTGGCTGTAACCGCAGCGCGAGCTTTGCTGTAAGCGGCTCATCGCCAATGCAAACGAATGGCACCCTTGCGACCCCTTTGAAAACTGCTTGATAGCAAGCTGCAAACGCCACCCCCGGCACGAGGGGGCAGGACGAAAGAGCCATCTTGTGAGAAGCGCAGCGCCGAACAAGTGGCGTCCATTGAATGATACAGGCCGGGGCGCGAAGCGTTCCGGCATGTGTCATACAATGGCCGTCCTGCATGTCTGCTTACAGCCATGATTCGGCTATCATAGCGCGTTGCCTCTGAACACGCAAAAGCGTATGATGTCAAGCGAGTTTTGTTGATTACAGGAATGGAGCAAGCACATGGCTACACTCACCGTTGAGCAGGTCGAGCAGATCAGCGCAAAGCTGAAAGAACTACCTGCCGTTGAGAACAAGAAACGCCCAGTCAGCAAGCAAGAGGCTATCAAGCTGCTTGCGAAGGACATCAAATCAATGCAGGCCCGTGGCTACACCCTTGAGCAAGTCAGCGAGCAACTCAAGCAGCTTGGCGTATCACTGGCAACACCAACACTGCGCAGCTACCTAAAGAGAGCGGGAAGCGGAACTGCGACACGCAAGAAAGGCAGCGAAGCGAGTAGTGCAACGACTATCGAAGATCAGCAACAGCCTGCTCAGCCATCGGCGTAGGCGCGACTAGAGGGTAGAGACGTGGCAACAAGTGAGAGAACAGAAACAGAGGGGAAAGCAATCAAGGAAGCAATCACCTTGCCTCTTGAGCTGCCTATATGGGTGACGAAACACCCTCTCACTGAGCCAGCTCAAAAGAAGCCGATGACATTCGTCGAACGGCTGAAACGATGGATACAGCAATGAACGACCTACAGCGAGCAGCCACCAGAGCACGCAAGGCGCTTGCTGTGCTGGCCGACGAGCTTGGCGAGCCATCCCCGGATACGTCGCGGGCACTGGCGGTCATCGAGCAGACGCTGGGCGACATCGAGGCCGGGCGGCATCCACTCGACCGCCCCGACGACTGGCCCCAGCGTGACCGCTGGCCTGATCGTCCTCACTGGGACAGGTGGCGGTGGGCGATTAAGACGCTTGCCGTTGCCAGCGGCACGACCGCCTATTGCAGTCCGAAATATGAGTACATGCGAGTCGATACTAGACAGGCGCGATCTGATGCCCTGACTGGCACACTGCTTGACGTTGCCGACGTGATCGAGCTGGCGAGCGATAGGGAGCGTGCCGCCATGAGCATCGAGGACATGAACCAGATTGCAGCGGCAGGCTGGGCGGGCGAGTTGGAGTCAGTCCGGCTTTCCTGCGATCCGCTGGGGTCACTCGCAGGCATTGACGAGATCATCAATCGTGGCAACCGCGAGGCATTTACCGGGCTGCTGCACGCCATCATCGAGCAGCCGGATGGCTCCGTCGCTGACCGAGTGCGCACGCTCTATGAACGTGTCCAGCATCGCGCAGCCGATCCAGAGTTTGCGGCGTGGCCGCAATATCAGGCGGCCTACTGGCTGACCGAGGCAATGGGCCAGTTCCGGCCTGCCGACGCGACAAGCCAACGATTCGCCAGCGTCTGGGATGCCATCGAAGACGACCCCGCCGAAGCGGAGAAGATGAAACAGTCGTCTGCGCGGCGAATGAAAGCCGACGACACCGAGGGCAAGGCGTGATCTTGTTCCTCGACTTCGATGGGGTACTGCATCCCGAATACGATGGTCAGGCCACCCCGGCAGACGTGGTGTTTTGCCACCTGCCGCGCTTCGAGGCTGTCATGCGAGACTTCCCCGACGTGGAGGTCGTCATCAGCTCGACGTGGCGCGAGCAGTTCCCGCTCGATGACCTGCGGGCGCGGTTTTCGCCCGACATTGCTGCCCGGATCGTCGGAGCAACACCAATCACCCCGCGCATTGATGGCAAATACCTGCCAGCCCGGCGCGAGGGTGAAATCCTCGACTGGTTAAGGCAGGCCGAGCGCGAGCATGAGCCGTGG
The DNA here is from genome assembly GCF_900174485.1 of Sterolibacterium denitrificans. Classification (NCBI taxonomy): domain Bacteria; kingdom Pseudomonadati; phylum Pseudomonadota; class Betaproteobacteria; order Nitrosomonadales; family Sterolibacteriaceae; genus Sterolibacterium; species Sterolibacterium denitrificans. Next base: position 22,896 of record NZ_LT837805.1, read on the forward strand.
CTGGCTTTGGACGATGCCGCGTGGCAGTTCCAGCAGCACCGGAACAGATTGATTGCCTGCACTTGGTACGTCGGCTTTGATGACGCGGCAGAGGCGGCGCTGCGGGCGGTGTTGGCCGGATAGGTGGTATTTGTTTGTGTTTCATCGCAATCATCCTGACCGCGCACGCTCAATTATGTCGGCGACGATCTGATCGACCTCAGCAGCCTGCGCCTCACGCGCCCACCATGCAGGTTTTGCTGCACATGCGTTAAGCACATTGACGATCATCATCAGGATTTCAGGATCGCCGTCATGGGCCACCTGAACGAGCATCGCACCAGCACGGCGGATTTCATCTGAAAGTTGCTGTAGTTCATCGGGTGTCGGCATTGTCGTCATCCTCAAGCGCGGCTTGAACCGTGGCAATCCTTGCCGCTCGACGACGAGCCAGCTCTTCACGCGCCCACTCGCCATCACGTTGCATTTCATCGCGCAAAGCATCCAGCTCTGCCGGAGTCAGCAGCCTCACATCACCCGGCGCACATCCTTGACTCATTTGCCACCCGAACCGCGATCAGACCTCTGCTGGACAGCCGCAAGTAGAGTGGCATTCTGAGCCTGTACAGCCTCCAACTGACCCGCCAGCTTTGCAGCAGATTCACGGGCTTCTGCCGCATCATGCCGAGCAACCTCCTGAGCCTCTTTTGCCTGCCCCAGCAGCTCGGTAATCCGCGCTGCATCCTGCTCCATCCGCGCCCGGTAATCGGCGTGTGCCTGAGCATCAGCAGCGGCTTTGGCCTTTTGCTCGGCCAACTCACCTCTCAGCGCCTCAATCTTCTCTGAAGCCTCACGACGAGCCGCATCAAGCTCGGCCCGTACCGTCTTCGTTTCAGAGTGCGCCTGCTCCAGCTCGCGAGCGTGAGTTTCCGCTGCAACCTTGGCCGCTTGTTCAGACGCCGCCAATCGCTCACGCAACTGAGCCAGCTCATCCCGCAGCGCCTCGATCTTCACGCCTGCGTCGCGACGGGCAGCATCCAGCTCCGAGCGCACGGCTTCGTGGGCATCAGCAGTGGCCCGTGCAGCTTGCTCAGTGGCAACCAGACGCTCACGCAACTGGGCCAGCTCGACCGCCTGCGCCTGCCCATGAGACTGAGCCTCACTGAGCCGCCTTTCCAGCGATTCAACTTCCGCCTGCGACTCGTCCAACCGTGTCTCCAGCTCGTCAACCGTCTGTGCGGCATCGACCAGCTCCCGCTCCGCCTGCTCACGCTGCTCACCAGCAGTGCGCAACACTTCGGCGACCCGGCGCTCAGCAGCCTTGACCGCCTTGTCGTTCAGCTCGACGGCCAACGTCGCAAGTCGCTCAGTAAGCGACTTGGTGACAGCAGCGACTTCCTCAGCCACCTCGACTGGCAGCTCCGCCACAGGCTCAGCCTCCGTCGTGTTCTTCGCAGCCAAATGCTCGTCCCACACTTGCTTGAGGCGATTGGGGTTGCCGCCACCGACCTTCTGGCGCAGGGCAAAGCCGGTCACATTGCGACCAGCGGCCACAAGGGCTTCACCAGCCGCGACGATCTCTTCCGGGGAAAACTCAGCAGGGCGCATAACCGATCCTCCATCACATGATGGCCTCATTATAACACAACAAACAAAGAAACAAACAAAGAAACAAACTAAAAAGGTCGCCTGTCCTCCCGGATGTCGAGCACGAGCTGCCGCCTCGCCTGCGGCGCGTTGGCTGGCCAGCCGCCGACGCCGGAAAGACTGCGCTATTCCGTCGCCGTCGCCCGGCTTCGCAGAGGGCATTGGTTCAGATGCGGACAGGCCGCTTCACGCTGGCAGACCTCGGCCAGCAGGACAGGCCTCGACGAGATCGTCACCGATGCCGCACGCGGCCTCGAAGACACGTTCGACGTGAACGAACGCTCGAACACGAGCACAGGGAAATCGACGGATGGTGACTTGCATGACTTTGGCCTCCGATGGGCGGGTGAAAACACACCACCATCTTGGCGTCACGACACCACCGGCAGGGAAGCAGCAAGCTGCTTTTCAAGCAGCTCCGGTCATTTTTTAAATGACGAGTAGCCGTAAGGAGGGCGGTGGGTAACTCGCCAGAGTTATCCACGGGCCGACGCGCAGCGCCCTTTGGGCGCGAAAGAACCGGGTCAAGGGGTTGGTGCGGCCCGCAGCGCAGCGAGGACACGGCCCCTTGACGCGGATGCCGTTAAATAGCCTCTACGTGTGGGTAGGTTCAAGGGCGTAGCCCACCGAGCCTGCCCACGCGGCCAGTCCGGCAAGATCGGACGCAGGAAGCCCGAAACCGGCAAGGTTTCGCGGTCGCCGAAGGCTTGAAATCCACCACTCAAACGCTGGAAACACCCGAGGACGACAACCGCTTAACCGCCGCAACGAAGTCGAGCCGCAAGAGGTGCATAGCCAAATCAATCGCACCGCCACCACCTTTGTCTGCACGGGTATCGAAAAACTTGGCACCAGTCACCAGCAGCTCGAAAACCTGGCCACCAACCGCAACATGCAACCGGATCGTCGCCGCATCCTTCACAGGCTGAAAATCTGGATCGCGCTTCCAATGCAACCCGAGGGCATCAAGAGCTTTTGTCACAACCATCGACCGAAGCGACTCCAGCAGCTCAGGGCTAAATGATCTCTTTGCCATCACCAACAATCCTCCATCCATCACCCCGAGGGGGAAGCCGCCCGATGGGCGGCAGGGCTACTACTTCGCGCCTTCGGCGCTGCGCGGGATGATGGATAAGTCCTGCGGACTTACCCACAACCCTTGCGGCTACTCGCATTTAAAAAATGCTGGGGCTACTCAAAAGCGGAAGCCCCCCGGACAGCACTACGAAGAATCGACAGGCTCCAAATCCAAACCCTTGGCGATCAAATCAACCACCAAAGCACGGGGGGCAGATACCTGATGTACACCATGCTTAACATCCGATCTGGGTGCTGCGACCACCTCCAGTACGGCGACAACTGCTGGCTTGAGCACTTCGGTCAGGACATGTTTGTAGGCCGCGACGGTCTGTCGAGAGAGGCCCGCCAGACGCGCAATAGCGGCTTGAGTGAGAGCTTCGCCCGCTTGCTGGAGCTGACGGCACGCAGCCCGAACCTTGGACTCCGTGGCCTTCTGCCGGACCTCGTGCGTGCGTGCGGCTGCAAGTCGCTGCCGCTCAACCAGCGGCAAGTCCTTATCGAGCTGCATCACGCCTCGATGGCAGCGGCTATCGCCTCTGTAGCGATCCCACGTCCAACGGGCGACTGATTTCACCGTGGCCCGCAGCGAGGACCACGACAGGTCTTCGGAGAAACCGAAATGCTGGAAGTTGTTCAGGTTGTGCGCGTAGGCTTCCAGCAACCGCGTGAAGGTCGAGAATGACCCCCTCTCACGCTCGCGGTTGACGATGGAATAGGCGTAGTAGCGCAGGTACTCGAACAGGATGCAGTGCCGCGAATGGCTTACCTCATCGAGCCGTGGCTTTTTACCCCACGGGGGCGACTTGACCAGCTCCACATAGTCGGCCAGCTCGCCCAGCTCATAGATGTGGCTGTGCAGCTCGTGAGTGAGCCACCAC
>NZ_LT837806.1 GCF_900174485.1 Sterolibacterium denitrificans
AATGTTCAGCCAGAGGGTGCCGTCATCCGTCAGCACGCGCCGCACCTCGGCGAAGATGGCCACCAGTCGGTGCAGGAACTGGGGCATGGTGCCCTCAAGCCCGATTTGTTCTTCGATGCCGTAATCGCGCAGCCCCCAGTAGGGCGGCGAAGTGACCACACAGCGCACAGACCCGGACGGCAGACGGCGCAGCACAGTCAGGGCGTCCCCCTCAAAAAGCGTCGAGCCGCGCAAGGTGAGCGGCTCGGGGCGCTGGATTCGCTCAACGCCAGACGGCGCGGCGGTTTTTGCTTTTGGCATGTTGTTATGTCCTCTCAATCGTGGCGCGGCTGCACCACGCCGCAATGCTTGTAAATCGTTGTCCGTGACACGCCGTAATCTCGGGCGAGTTCGGCCACGCAGGTGTTCGGGTCGCGCAGTAGCGCCTTGATGTGGCGTATCTGCTTGGCGTCCAGTTTCGGCTTGCGGCCACCGGATCGGCCACGGGCGCGGGCCGCTTCCAAGCCCGCCCGGGTTCGTTCGCGGATCAAGCCGCGCTCAAACTCGGCCAGCGCCGCGAAAACATGGAATTGCAGCTTGCCCGATGCGCTGCCCGTCTCGATCTTTTCGGTCAGGCTCTCGAACTGCACGCCGCGCTGCTCAAGGTCGGCCACGATCTGCACCAGATCGGGCAGGCTGCGCCCGAGTCGATCCAGCCGCCACACCACGAGGGTATCCCCGGCCCGGAGCGCCTTCCGGCACTGCTCAAGCTCCGGGCGTGCCGTGCTCTTGCCGCTGGCCGCTTCCTCGTAGATGGTCGAGCACCCGGCCTGCCGGAGTGCGTCCCGTTGCAGGTCAAGGTTCTGATCGTCGGTCGAGACGCGGGCATAGCCGATGCGTTGATTCATGGACAGTTCCGCCACATTGAAAGCTGAACGAATAAATGAACACTTTACCGCATCTGAATAACCCGGGACAGGGAAAAACGCCGACTGCCCATCAAACCACCGTTTTCTGAACAGTCGGCAGGGCTACGATGAAACACAAACAAATGCCCGCAGACGGGCGACAGGATCACGTCGTGCCCTCTCGGTCGGGGTCGGGTAGCTCCCCGGCCCAGCCTGCCGCCGCTATCTCGTTCATGTCCTCGATGGTCAGCGGCGTTTTCGTCACCCAAATGGGCAATTCCAGCGGCAGGGTGATTTCGGCCCGGTCGCGGGCCTGCAACTGCGCCCGCGCCCACTGCCCGTCCCGCTCCATCTCTGCCCGCAAGGGCAGGGGATGGCCGGAACCCTCGAACTGCTCCCGGTCGAACGTCACCCCGGCCACCTCCAGCCGCTCGGGCATGGGCCGCTCGTGGCCGTCCTCGCGCACCATCAGCACGTCGCCGCGCTGGACGATGTAGAGGGCGTCCGGGTCGGCCTCGATCTCGCCCGGTGCTGCCGGGCGGAAGTCCGCCCGGTTCTCGTCATAGCGCCATTGCATCATCGCCCCCTATCAAGCGCGTTGGTGGGTGCGCGTCGATCCAGCGGCGGCGGCTGGCGTGCTGCCCGCTGCTGCTGCCGCTGGCGTTCGGCCAACTGCCGCGCCTGCGCCTCACGGGCCAGCCGTTCCTGCTGCTCCTGCTCTCGCCGGGCCTGCTCGGTCTGGCTCATGCGCTCATTGGCCGCGTTGGTCTGGCTGTCGCGCTCGGTTGCCCGGCGCTGCTCGTCGTCGCGGTTCATCGCTCAATGTCCATTTGCTGATTCATCATCCGGGCCTGCTCCTTTTCCTTCTCTTGCTTCTCTTTCTGTTGCTTCTGCTTCTCGGCCAGTTGCCGCGCCTGCGCCTCGCGGGCCTGCCGCTCGGCAATCTGCTTTTCCTGCGCCTGCTTCTGCTGGGCCTGTTGTTGGGTCTGTTGCTGCTGTTTGCGCTCGTGCTCGTTGTTCGCCATGTTTGGCTCCTTCGCTTGGTTGATTTCAAAATGCGCCGTGGCCTGTTGTTGGGCCTGCTTCCATGCCGTGTGTTTGGCGCTGTACTGCTGCTGCTCTTGCGCCCATGCTTGCGCCCGGAATTGCCGCGCATCGGGTGCGCTGCTCGTCCGCAAGTACGTTTTGCGCTCATCGACCTGGCGGTCGATCTGTGCGCGTTCATATTCTTTGTCCCAAGTCCCGACCCGCATCTTGGCAGCCATACGGGCAATCATGCCGTCTGCCTTGTCCGGGTCTGGCCGCTCGCCGTGCTTGTCGCGGAACTGTTGGTTTAGCTGCTGCCTGTAGATGTCGCCGTGCGCATTGATCGCGTTGATCTCGGCCAATTCCTGATTTGGCTCTGCCGGGGGCTTCCGGTTGAGGACGGCGCGGGCTTCGTCGTCGGTCATGCGCGGCGCTGGCTGCGCCTGTGCCGCTTCCTTGGCCTGCTCTGGTGCCGTGGGTCGCTGTTCCGGCTGCTGCGCCTGTGTCGGCTGCTGGGGCCGCTGCTCGGCCTGCTGTCCGGTGGATGCCACGCCGCGCATCTTTGACCAGTCCGGGCGCTCGCGCTCGGACTGCTGCCGCAGCCCGGCTTCGCGGCGCTGCTCAAGCTCTTTGTCAGAGAACCGCACGTCTAGCTTGCGCTCGATGGCTGTTTGCAAAACCCGCTCGCGGAAGTCGTCCGGCCCGGTGACTTTCAGCGCCTTGCCTGCGAACTTTTCGCGGGCGAGTAGCAAACCGGCCTCGATGCTGTCTTTGTCCTTCCGGCCCCGCTCGGTGTAGTCCAGTCGCCGCCCGCTGTCGCGGAAGGCGTCGCGGTCATCCACCTTGTAATCAACCGCACCCGTCTTGCGATCCACTGCCCAGCTAACCCGGTCTGTGACGCGGCGCGGTTTGGCCGGGTCGTGCTGCTCGGTGTCCGTTGTGCCAAGGTGCGGGCCGCGCTCGGCCTTGGCGTCGGCCTGCTGCATATCCTTGGCCGTTCGCTTGTCCTGATAGGCCCAGCCGCGAACCTGCCGCATTGCGGCCCGGTCGCCTTCCTGCGCCCGGTCGGCTGTCCATTCCCGGAACGACTGCGGGCGCTCCTGCCGGAAGGCTTCGCGCTCGCCCTTGATTGTCTCGTTCAGTTCGGCACGCTTGGCCGCTGTATCGAATGCGGCCACGCTGTAAAGCGCCTTTTTCTGCTCGGTCGATAGGCCACTGGTGCGGATCGTTTCGCGCTGGCTCTTGTGCTTCTCTGTGAGTGCCTGCCGCCGCTGTTTCTGATCCTCATACATGGCCGCCCGTGCGGGCGCTTTCGCCGTTTTCCATTCCTCGGTGAATGCCTTGTAACGCTCGCGCAGTTCGCGGCGCTCTGCTGCCCGTTCGTCGCGCTTTTCCTCGCGGGCGTTCTGGTCGCGTTTCGGGTCGGCTTTCGGGCGCTGGTCGCTGTATTCGCGCTTGGCCTTTCCTTGCTGAATCTCTGGCCGTGGCTCCTGATATGGCCCGATGCGCTTGGTCAGCTTTCCGCCGCCCAATTCCTGCGCCATTGTCGATGCCTTGATGGGCGTCTGTTCAGGGTCGGTCTTACTGTGGATGGCGAACCCTTGCCCCTTCTGCCGTATCTCCAAACCATGCCGCCCTAGTGCCTCGTGCAGTTCATGCCAGCCGCCGCCCTTGTTCAGCGCCTCTAGTGCGTCCTTCTTTGGCTGGCCTTGTGCGTAGGTGGTCAGGGATTCATTGCCCGTCATCACTTCCATCTGCCGCGCCTTGCCGGGCAGCTTCTCCCGGTCTGGCTGGCGGTGGGACGGTTCATCCTTGGCCCAATCGACAACCTTCTGCCCGTTGCGCTCATGGACGGCATACGGGCCTTTGTCGTGGCTCCATCCCTGCCGCAGTTCCATTTCGCGCATGGTCTTGTCCAGCTTGAAATAGTCCCGGTCTGGATAGACGGCCTTGTATGTCTCGGGATTCACCCGATTGACCATGAAGTGACCATGCACGTTGTCTGTATCCCGATGCACGGCTGCAAGGTACTGGTGGCCCTCCATTCCTAGCGCCTTCATGCCCTCGCGCCCGGCCTCGAATATCTGCGCATCGGTTGGCTTCTCATGTGCAGGCCATGACACGGTGAAGTGATAAACCGGGTCTTTGACTCGCCCGTTCATGTCTGACACGGCTTTCATCTCACGCCATGCGGTGTCCTTGTCCAGACAGTTGGTTTCCGTCGAACACTCGCGGCGCTCCACTGCGCCCGTTTCCGGGTCGATGTGGTCACGCTCGCAGGCGTACTTCGCCAGACTCTTAAAGCTGGTTTTTCCGTCTAGACGTTTCGGCGGAACCTTCGCAAGCATCTTTAACTTTCAATCCTCATGATGGCTTCTTTGATCGCCACAAGAATATCGGCGTATTCCTTGGACAAGTGCCCGCCGCCCTCATGCCCGCCCGCCTCGGTGAACAAGTGCTTTTGCAAGCCGCCCAGCCGCCGCAGTTCGTTGATGATCTGGCTATCAATCGTGGAGCGCGTCTTGCGCCCAAGAGCGGCGCAGCGCAGGAACTCCGAAACGCTCACGCCGGAATCAAGCGCCTTGTCGCGGATGGTGTCCGCTTCCTCTGGCAAACAGCGCACTTTCAAATTGACAACGCGCTTTCGGTTTTCACTTGATGACATGCAAACCCCTAATGATGGCGGTGGGACACGCCGCAATGTTGGCCGCTGGCACGGCGCGGGGTCTCGGGGCGAAGCCCTGAGCAGGGGAGGAAAGGCCCAGCAGAACGAGTGCAACGAGTGACGCGGGCCGGTGGCACACTGCCGCTTTAGCGGCGGTGGGACATTCCCTACCCTGTCCCCCACTATGAAACCGCGCCCCGTCCAAACTTGTCTGCATCACTCACGCCCATTGAAAACCCACAAAAACCGGCACAGCACGATAAGCCCGTGTATATCACAAACGCGGGTACTTGACCACATCAGCATAATGCACGATGATTGCAAGGCCAATGATTGCGCCAGCTTCAAAGGCAAACATCACCACACTGTTACCACAATCTAGAGAGGGCCAAAGATGGCAGGCAAGCAAAAGACATTCGACCAAGAGACGCGGCAGAAGATCGAAGCCACGTTAGACAACCTACCTGAGAAGCCAAAGAGCGAACGACCATTGACAACAAAAGAGCTTGTGACAGAGCTACGGGCAAAGATTCGCGCAGCACAAGCCAAGGGCTACACACTGGAAGAGATTGTCGAGCTATTCAAACGCGAAGGCGCACAAATCAGCCTATCCAGCGTGAAAAGCGCCTTGAAGGGTTCCAGCCCGCGCAGCAGGACAACCAAACCGGCACAGGCAGGCGAACAAACCGCACCGCAGGCGGCCAGCAATGCACAGCCTGACGGGTCACATAATGGGAGCTAATCGACATGGACAAACGGTATAGCATCGACACAAACACCGGCTGGGGCGCGGAATGGTTCCAGCGTTGGGCAATCCGTCGCCTTGTCTATTTCGGCATCGGTGCATGGGTCGGCTTGGTCATTGGCCTGTATCCGTTCTGGCGGCAAATGCCGGAGGGTTTCGGGCGCTGGGGTTATGCGTTCTGGTGGGCGCTTTTGCTGGGCACTATTGGCGGCTTCCTGTTCCATCTTTTTTCGATGGCGCTTGATGCAGCCAAGGTGACAAACGAACAGGCGAAAGCAGAGGCCGAAGCGGCAGCACGCGAAGCGGCAAAGACACCGGAACAACGGGCAGCAGAAGCGGCAGCACGCGAAGCGGAGACCGCGCAGCGCCGGGCAGACATGCGGCAGCAGTTCATCGGGCTGCACCTCGGGGATAGCACCGGCATGATGTACGGTCGCGGCCACGTTGGCGGCGTGCCTCAAGGTGAGCATGTAGAGCTTGCCCGCGAAGATGCCAGCAAAAACATCATCATCTTTGGCGGTACGGGTGGCGGTAAAACATCGCGCTCCATCAACCCGCTTTTGCGTCAACTGTTCATGCAAAATGCCGGGGCGTTGATCTTTGACATCAAGACCGATTTCATCAAGGAAGTTGGCGCACTAACCAACATGGCCGGGCGCTCGTTTAAGGTGGTCGGTGATGGCGGGATGACGCTTAACCTGTTCCGTGGTTGCACGCCAGAATTGGCGGCCTCCTACCTGAAAAGCTGCTTTCTTGTTCAAGGCCAAGGAACTGGGGACGGCGCGTTCTGGGTTGATAGTTCGGTCGAGATGGCCCGCCACTGCCTCAACGTGCTGAACCTGCTGCGTCCGCATCAGTACAGCATCGCGGGCTTGTACGACATTGTTTTTGACAATGCGGCGCGTGATGCGCTGGTTGCCGAAGGCGCGGAAAAACTGTCTGAAATGAGTGACCGGGATCAACGCTTGTTCATCCAGTCGCAGCGGTTCTTCGTGAATGTCTGGAACGAGCACGACGAAAAGCTAAGGAAGAACATCCTCGGCACGATGAACGCGGTTCTGTCGCCGTTCGCGCACCCGGATATGGTCGATGCGTTCTCTATCGAGTCGGAGCAGGGCGAAGCGGACATGACCGAATTGGTCAATGATGGCGCGGTGTTTCTGGTCAATCTGCCGATGACCAAATACGGCCGCGAAGGTGCCCGGTTCGCTTACCTGCTGGTCAAACTTCGCTTCATGAACATGATGCGCGAACGTCGCACCCGGCAGGACTGGAATCAGGATCGGCCCGTGGCGTTCGTGTGCGACGAGTATCAAGCGATTGTCGATCCAATCAGCGACACCGACTTTTGGGACAAGTCGCGCTCAACGCGCACCATCGGCATTGTGAGTATGCAGGGCGTGGCCTCGCTGGTTCATGCGCTCGGGAACAATCGCAGCGTGGCCGAAGCCATCCTGCAAAACTTCCGGCAGCGGATCATCTTCCGAACCGAAGATGAAGCCACCCTGCGGCATATCCGGGACGTGCTCGGGCAGGTCGATGTGCATGTGACCAGCACGGGCTACAGCGCCAGCGAAAGCGAAACCCTGAGCGGCGTTAATGCCTTCGGTGGCAAGCAAATGTCGCTGAGTTCGAGCGAGTCCGAAAGCGAGAACACAAGCATCCAGCGGCAAGACTTGTTCGGGGCAAACGACATGCGCAGCCTGTCCGCCGATTACTGCCTGTTCGTGGGCAACGTGGGCGACCGGGCAGTCGATGAAGTGCTCGCCGTCAAACCGCTTTACGTCTAAGGAGGGCCAAACATGGCTTGGCAAAAGTACGTTTCAAACCACGTCCCTGATTGGCTCCACGTCCTGCCGCTTGGGCTGCGGGCCTCGGTGTGGGAAATCCTGCGCTTCGTCATCGCCGGGGCCGTGTTCGGCCTGCTGGCCGGGCTGGTCATTGGCTACGCCAAAGACGACACATGGAACGGCAAACAGAAGTGGGCACAAGAGGTTCAGGAGCGCAAAGCCGAAGGGCAGAAGCTGCTGGATGACGTGTGCCGGGACTTCCCCAACAGCGGCGCGTGCAAGGGCCGTTGAGGGTTTGAGTTATTGAGTAGTTAAGGAATTGAGGGCGCGGGCGTTAGACCCAACAAAGCCCAAAAATGAAAGGTGAAAGCACAGCAATTTATCAACTAACTTGAGGTGCTTTTGATATGAAAACCATTGTGATTGCTACCGTTACCGCCACCGCCCTGCTGACTGGTTGCGCGGGAGTTCCGACCGACTCGGCCAGCCTGCGCGAAAGCGCGGCCCAGCCGTTCCGGGCTGCCGCATCCGCCTTGCGCGGCTCCGACACCATCACTGCCCGGCAGGGCGACGTGACGGTGAAGTGGCGGCCAGACGTGCAGGTGGTCGAGGCGTGGCGCGGTGAGGATTCCAGCCGCTACACAGACGCGGCGTTCGAGTTGCGCCCGCTGAACAAGCCGGGGGCAAAAACCAGCGTTGAGCGTGTCGCGCTGGATGATCTGCACGGCCAGCCCAAGGTCGTTGCCGCCTTGGGCCTGCGCACCATCGGGCAGCACAAGGTCGGCGGGCAGGAATGCGGCCAGAACTGCGTCTATCTGTTCCCCGGCGTCGAGTACCAACTGCGGGTAACGATGTTCCGCAACGGTGCGCCAAAAGTCAGCGTGCCGGTGGGCGTGGTGACGGTCGATGATGACGGCGTGACGGTACGCCAGCAGCAGCGCAGCTAACCCCCTGCGGTGCCCTCTGGATAGCGGCGGCTGCAATGGCCGCCGCCACATCCAGAACAACGGGCAAAAAATATTTTTCATGGACTGGAGTCCATACAAAACACGCCACAAACCGCGATTTATAAGGGTTTCGCGGTGTTCCTATAGTCCATAACTGGCCGGATTCGTACAATTGCGGCTATTCTTTTTGCGCCCTAAAATGACGGCATATTGACCATTCAGGGAGCAAATGCCGTGGCCGCCGCCGATCCTTCAATGCCGTTTTCGCCATGCGATCCATCAGGGCCATGCACAGACGTTTCGGTAGGCGTCTTGCAATGGATTTTCGGGCCGGTCATCGAGAAGCTGACAACCGGCGCAGACCCGGACACCGTTGATGCCTCGGTTTCCGTGCTGGCCTCGATCTTCTCGGTATTCAATAGCGGTCTGCTGGTCGTCGCCTCGCTGATCGTGTCTTACGTCGCTGTCATGGGCGTGACGCAGACGGCCAGCGAAGGCGAAGCGATGGGCCGCAACTGGTCGTCGCTTTGGACGCCGGTTCGGATCGTGGCCGGGGGGTCGGTACTGCTGCCCAGCACAAGCGGCTTTAGCTTCATCCAGTTGATTGTTTTGATGTTCGGCCTGTGGGGCGTGGGCTTTGCAAACAGCCTGTTCAACATCGGCATTCAGACCGGCATCATCAGCGGCGCAGCAACCAGCGTCAGCGCCCAAATGGGCCTTGGCAGTGGAGCAAAGCCGAACCCGAACTATCCGCTCTATGACGTGCGGCAGTTCGCGCAGGAATATCTGGCCGTGGCGTGGTGCAAGCGCACCGTGAATGCCTCGTTCGCGGATTTCGGCGGCGGCACGCCGAACATCAGCGCGGCCAGTGCACCAGACCAGACCATTACAGAGGGTGACGGCAAAAAGGCGCTGATCTATCTGGCACGGGATCGCAACGCCACAACGAACCTGGGCGGGGCCGTGCCGCTGTGCGGCAGCGTGAAGGTTTACAACTACAGCGCACCCATCGCCATTGCCGCCGAAACCACGGCAGCAAAGGCCACCGTCTTTGACCCGGCCAAGATTCAGGACAACGCCGCCGCCATGTCGGCCATTCGCGTTGCGGCGCTCAACGCCAAGGCCACGGCAATCAACAAGGTCATGACCGACATTGAAGCGTGGGTGGCTCAATGGCCCGCCACGATCAATGCTCCGGGCTGGGAGAACGTCCAGAGCGACCGTTTCAACCAGATTGTGAATCAGGCACAAAGCACCCTGACGGCCAACCTGACCGCACAGATCGCGGCGGATAGCACCCTGAAAACGATCATGCAGCAGTACGTGAATGACATCACGGCGGACGGCTGGGCGATGGCTGGGGGGTTCTATCAGCGCCTGTCGGGAATCCGGCAGGAAATGGGCCGCATCTACGCGGAGAACGTCGCGCAGGCCACCGCGCCGAACCTCAACACACTGCCGCAGGGGCCGCACGCGCAGCTTGCACAGTCCAGCTACACCACGATTTACAACACCATCATCAGCAAGTCGCTATCGGGTGCCAGCTACGCCAAGCCGACGACACCACGGGCCGCCGATTTCAAGGCCGCACTGGTGCCGACCAGCATGGAAGACCTATCCATCGACACGCTGGGCAGTCGTGGCGATAGCCTCATGAGCGGCTTTGTTGGCTGGGGCATGGAGCGCGTCACCTCGGCCATGATCGGCACCGATGGCGACGTGGATGCAATCGCCCGGATCAAAACGACCGGGGACGTTCTGGCGCTCATGCAGAGCACCGGATTTGCCGTCGATAAGCTCGTGCATACCTCGCTGTCTGGCGTCAAAGCGGCGGCGGCTGCCGTGGGCAGCGTGTCCTTCATGGGCACCAGCGTTGATGCCACGCCGCTTGCCGATACCCTGCTGAATTGGGTGGTCTATAACTTCCTGACGCCGCTTGCTGAGGTCACAACGTGGCTCGGGCGGCTCGCCTTTTATTTCGGCGTGTTCCTGCCGTCCCTGCCTTACACCATCTTCATGGTGGCCGTGGTCGGCTGGATTCTGGCCGTGCTCCAGTCGATCATCGCCGCGCCCCTGTGGGCGGTCATGCACATGACCCCGGATCGCACCTTCGTTGGCAGCCAGACGCAGGGCTATCTGCTGCTGCTGTCCCTGTTCGTGCGCCCTGCTCTCATCATCATTGGCCTGTTCGCGGCAATGATGGTGGCAAACCCGGTCATCGGCTACATCAGCAAAGCCTTTTGGGCCATGTACAACGCCAACGTGACCAGCGCCGAAAGCCTCGGGTGGTTCGTCGAGTTCTTGCAGTGGAAAAACTGGTTGATCGTCTATGGCTTCGTCCTGCTGCCGGTCATGTACATGGTGTTCGGGCTGTCGCAGAGCCTGCCCGATACCGTGCTGCGCTGGATCGGCGCGGGCATCAGCAGCATGGGTGAAACCCAAGCCACCGAACAGATGCGCGGCAACTCGGAGAAGTACGGCCCTAGCGCATTGCGCGGCGGTGCGACGCCGGGCAACCCCGAACAGAGAACGCCTAGTAATCGCCTGAATGGCAACCCCGGCAACGCGGGCAGCCTCAATGACCCGAGCGGCCCCACGGGTGGCGGCGGCGGTGGCCGAAGCGGCGGCGGCAACTATCCGCGCCTGCTCAATGCCAACAGCCAAGGCGTTGCACCCCAGCACGACACCGGCAACCCGTCCGCAACGGCCAGCGGCCCGGCTCGCAGCAGCGCCGCGTCCAGTTCGGTCAATACGGGATCGCAAGGCGTTGTCGGCAGCCGCTGGGCCAGCAATGACATTACCGACGCGGAATTCAGCGAAGTGAAGGACACCGCGCCGCGCAGCAAGAGCAGCGCCGACACGGGCACCGATGCCGTGCTGGCCCTTGGCAGCGCGGGCGTTATCAGCGGGTTTTCCGCCGAGGATGACAACGGCTCCGGGGCCATCAATACCGAGTATGACAGCCGCTACAGCTACACCCCGCCGACTGCTGACGGCTCCAGCGTCATCAACCACGGCACAGAACAGGGAGGACAACCGGCATGACCTACCAGTACGACTACAACGCGGAGGCGACCGGCCACGTCATCGGCCTGCGCCGTGGGTATGAACAGGGCTTTGAAGCCGGGCAAGTTGAAGGCTGGAACAAGGCCGTTGCCGATTGGAATACCGAAGTCAAAACACAGTGGGAACCGCTCGTTGATCGGCTGACCGCCGAACGTGACGAGGCCATCCGCGCCCGCGATGACCTGCTGGAACAGGTGCGCCACGCCGGGCAGCAGACCACGAAATGGCACAACGCTTTCTATTCGCTGCTCTGCGCCCTCGATAGCGCAATGGGCGTGCTGGAGCACGCGCCGCAGGACATGCGAACCCGGATGATCCTCGATCTCGCCAAGCGTGCTGAGTACATGAAAGACAAGGGCTGGATCGACTCGATGCCGCAGAACAACAGCGTTCTGCGCTCACGCGCCCGCCCAACTGCTGACCAGTTGCAAGGGTGGTGGGATCAGGTGATTGCCCACGCCAAGAAGGCGGCAGACCGCGACAACAACCCCACGCCATGAAGGGCCGCCCATGCTGACCGACACCCAAAACCTGATTCCCGACGCTGCCGTGCTGGCCGTCCTGCTCGCAGTGGCAGACGCCGTGCTTGCCCGTGCCAAGAAAGCCAAGAACCGGAGGAAACCCGCATGAAGATCATCAACGGCGCGAAACGCGCAGCCCGCTTTACCTTTGTCGATATGCCGCTGTCGATGCTCGGCTGGCGACAACTCAAGGCCAACAACGGCTATATCCGCGACTTGTGGCGCACGCTGCGCCACCCTCAATGCCCCGAGTGCGGGCGCGGTGTCATGCACCTGCCCGCCGATGCACAGCCCGACGAACAGGCGCTGTATGGCTGGGAGTGCTCCGCACACTGCGGCTTTCGCGTGTTCGCCCCGCACGATCCGCAGGAAATCGCCCGCATCGTCTCCGCCCGGCTGGAACTGCGCGGCAAGCAGCGTCTGGCATTCCTGCAGGATCAGGAGCGCGGCAAGCTGATCCGTAGCCACCTGCTCAAGTCGCGTGCTTATTGGACGGTGGCCGCGCTGGTTTTCCTCATGTTCGCGTGGCAGTTGGCGATGGGTGCCCCGGTGATGGTTGTCCTGAGCGTGCTTAGTCTGTGCCTGCCGTTCTCCGTCCATGCAATCCGCTGGAGCTATCGGGCGTGGCAGGTGCGCACGGGCACCCTGTTTGTACCGGGCGCGTTTGGGCGCTACGTTCGGGAAATGCTGTGGGTGCGGGGGGTGCAATGATGGCCGCTTTCCTGCGTAATGCCCTGCTGCTCCTTGGCCGTGAGCGTGTCACGCGGGCGCTGTGCGTCATCGCGTCCGTGGTCGCCTTTGCCTACCAGTACCGCCAACTGGATGACCCGGCGCTGCATGATCTGGTCGCGCCCGTGGTGCTCGCTATCGCGGTTCCAATCCTCTACCTGACGCCGCTGGTCTGGCTGCTCTTTCGGTTCGTCTTGAAGCCCACCCAAGGGAAAAACCCGAATGCAATTTAAGGTCGTGCGCTACCGGAACAAGACGCTGGGCGGAATCACGGTAGAGGGCAACACAGTCCAGTGCCTCCGGCTCATGCCGGAGCGCACCGCCAAAGGCAACCGCCGCCAGAAGGTCATCTGCACCATTGACCGATGGGCCGCTGAACTGCCCCCGGAAGCCCTCGAACTGCTCACCGAAGCCGAACAGGCGGAATGGGTCGAATGGAAGGCCCGGCACGATGAAGCGCAACGGCGCAAGCAGCTTGCCGAAGCATTGGAGACTGTCACCGGCACGATGGAAGCGGCAGCGGCAGCCGTGCGCGAGAAGGCCGGGAAACCGGCCAACGCTGCGGCGCTGTGGGCTGCAATTGAGGCGCTATCCGGTGCGCTGGAACGGGCCGGATTCGGCAAGAACAAGCGCCCCCGTGGTCGCCCACGGAAAGAAACGACCGGCTAACCCTGCTGGGCCTTCACGATAGCGGCGGCTGCAATGGCCGCCGCTTCGTTGTCTGCGGCCTCTCTCGCCCACCATGCAGGCCGGGCGGCTGCGGATGACAGCGCCCCAACGGCCCACAATGCAAGCTCCTGATCGCCCAGGTTCGCAGCCTGCACGATCACCGCCCCAAGCTGCCGCAACTCATCGGCCAGCGCCTGAAATTCTGCGGCGCTTGGCATCACTCGCCCCCCTTCCCTTTCGGTGCCTTCGTGGCCTTCTCGGCGGCCTCGGCCTTGTCCTGCTGCCGTTGCAGCGCCTCAAGCTGCCCGGCCAGCCGGGCAGCCTGCTCGCGGGCCTCTGCTGCCACCTTGCGGGCGTCGTCACGCTCGGTCTGAGCCTGCCGGGTTTCCTGCGCTGCTGCGGCGCGGGCGGTGTCGTGGGCCTGTGCAGCCTTGGCGGCCTGCTGCTCGATCTGCTCGGCGCGGGCCTCTGCGCGGCTCACACGGTCGGCGCACGCCTCCAGCTTGGCGGCCAACACGGCGGCCTGTTGTTCGGCGGCGGTGCGGCCCTGCTGGGCGTCGGCCAGTGCTGCGCGTAGGCGCTCGATCTCTGCGGCCTGCTCCGTCTGGCGCTCGGTCTGCGCTTCGATCTTGAGCCGTGCCGTTGCCACCTCCACGCGGGCCGCTTCTGCCGCCTGCTGCTCGCGCTCGATGCGCTGCTGTGCCTCGGCCAAGTCGGCGGCCTGCTGGGCGGCTTTGCCTGCCAGCGTGTCGCGCTCAGTGGTCAGCACGGCCACCTGCTCGGCCAGCTCGTCGCGCTCGGCCTCCAGCGCCTCGCCAGCGGCCCCAAGTTCGGCGGCCTCGGCCTGCGCTTGCTGGAGTTCTTGCTCTTTCTCGGCCCGCGCCTTCGCTGCGGCCTTCTCGATCTCGCCAGCAATGGCGGCAGTCAGCGCCTGCGGCAACTCCGGGGCCGCAACGGCAGCCACCGGGCGGGCCTCACGCCATTGCACAAGATGCTTGTGGATCGTGTTTGGCGACCCGGTGCCACCCAAACGCTCCCGGATCGCATTGATGGTGGGCTGCTGCCCGTCGCCCACGAGAGCGTCAGCGGCGGTGAAAACTTGATCCCGAGTGATGCCTTGACGTGCCATGATCCTTTCTCCTTTCGTATCGTATTACTGTATTTCGTATTGATACGATATTATACAGCTATATGATACGATACACAAGCGGTTTTCGTAACGTACCGCTGCCCGGTCGGCTGCTCGTTTTGGGTGAAACACCGTGTCCGGGAGGCGCTGACGCCTCGCCTTCGGCTCGTTGTCGGCCAGCCGTCGAACGAAAAGCGGAGCTTTCCGCCCGCCGCCCGGCTCCACTTGGACAAAGCGGCCAGAAACGGGCCCTACAGCGCGTTTTGAGAGGGTAAGCAAGGGGACAGGCAGGGCCACGTCGAGAAAACGCCGCCACGGGCCGCCTGTGAGGTCGTCCGCCGTCCGGGTTTTCGAGTGGAGAGGGGGTCAAGCGAACCGTGGAATAAATGGGGGGTAGCCCGTAGGGGGGCACCGTTTATGCCGCGAAAGTCGCTTGATGCCCTCGGAACGGCTCACGCTCCCCGAGTGGGGCAGGGGTTTAGGCCGTAGGCCGTCCCCCTGCTCCCGAGGATCAAACGCGACCGTTTGGCCCCCGGCAGGGCCGCCGGAGGCATCGTGCAAACACGATCACGGCGACAGCCGTTTGACCGCATCCACGAATGACAATCTGAACAGGTGCATGGTCAGGTCGATGGCACCGCCGCCGCCCTGCTCTTTCCGCGTGTCGTACCACTTCGGCCCGGTCGCCAGTAGCTCAACACCGCCGCCACCAATGGACACATTCAGCCGCACCGTGGCCTTGTCCTTCACCGGCACAAAGTCAGGATCACGCTTCCAGTACAGGCCCAGCCGGTCTAGCGTTTCCTGCACCGTCATTGCCCGCAGTGAATCCAGCAGCGCAGGCGGAAAGGATCGACGGGCACGGCTCATGACAGCCACCCGGCGAACTGGACGAGGGGGCCGCCCTGCGGGCGGCTCTCCGCGCCGTTCCGGCGCTGCGCGGCCCGTGGATAACTTGCGAGCAAGTTACCCACCGTCCTTGCCGGGCTACTCGCATTTTTTAAATGCTGGGGGCTACTCAAAGGCAGGCGCTTCGCGCCGGGCGGAGGCTTCGCCATTAGTAATACGGACGGACTTTGAACACCCGCCCCGAGAGCTTCGCCATTAGTAATACGCGGGGACTTTGAACACCCCGGCTTAGTAATACGGGAGGGACTTGTCTCACGCATCGGCGGCTCCCTGCGCCTGTAATACGGACGGACTTTGAACGCCTCTTTCCGCCTTGAGGTAGCCAGACACAGCGCCGACAGAAACCCCCATTTGTGCAGCAATGGCCCGCACGCTCAGACCCTGCGCCTTGAGGGCCAAAGCCTGCGCCTGCTTGGCGCTGGCTGCTTCCAGATAGGCCGCACGATCGACAGCCCCCGCGGCACGCCTGCGGGCCGTGTGGCGCTCCCTGTCGCGTTCCTTTGCCATGTCCCGGCTGATGAGCGTGCGCAGCTTGCGCTGCTCGTCGTCGGTGATGTGAAACAGGCTGATAAGCGTGTCGTTCTTTGGCGTGTAGAGCGGCGCAAACTGCTTGCCGCCGAACTCCACCTTTTCCCCGGCTTCGTGGGCCTTCGCCTTGGCGTACAGCGTCATAAGTTCGCTGCTGCGGTAGTTCCACCGTGGGTCAAGCTCACGGGCCAGCGCGGCGGCCTCGTGGTACATCTGGCCCGTGTGCGTCGCACCGGACAGCAGCAGGAAGTTCAGCCGCCAAAACAGGTGCTGCATCCGCTCGCCTTCGGCCACGCCGCCGCGCAGCGCGGCCAGCGTGCGCAAGTCCTCCAGACGATCCCACGCCAGTTGCCGCCCGTTGAGCGTGCGCAGGTTGCCGGTTTGGCCGCCCGGCAGCAGCTTGAACTGGCGACGGTCGGCGCGGGCCTTGCGGTCGGCCTCGATGTCCCAGCGGGCCACCGGCAGCAGCGCCTCGGCCAGATACTCGAAGTTGTACCGGATCGGCTCGCCGTCCGGGCCTTGCTCAACGTGGATGACGCGGCAAACCTCGCCGCTCTTGCTGTTCACCGTATTGACCAGCCGCAGCACGCGGCTTGCATCCTTGGCCGCTGGATCAGCGCCCAGCCCGGCCAGACGGTCGATCAGGTAACGCTGGCAGGCATTCCAGCGTGGCAGCGCCTGACGCGGCAAGGTGCCATCCAGCAGCCACTTTGCTTGCACGCCACGGCCAGAGAAAACGAGGATCGACGGCGGCGGCACGCCTTCGTCGTAGCAGCGGAACATGACAGCGGCGGCCAGTTGCTCGGGGCTGCGCCCCTGCGCCCACGGCTCGCGGTAGGTGTCCAGATCGGCGAACAGCAGCCCGATACGGGCCAGATTGACGACACGGCGGTTTGGCTTGATGAACTCGGCCTGAGACAGCCAGGTATCCCGGCTGTGGTCGAGCATGGAGAGCACCACGGGCATCTGTGACAGCCGGTAACTATCCTGCTTCTTGCCGCTGCCCTCGCCCGTCGCCATGAGCAACGAGAAAAAGCCCTGCCGGGCTGTGTCGTGATAGCAACCCGCCTCATCGGCTGGGCTGAAAAGTCGTAGCTGTGCTTGCCCCATAACCCTCTTTCCGCTTGTGCGGCAAGAGGTAGGGCGCTACAATGCAGACCATAGTTTGGGTGTTTCTGGTCGCTGTCTGCATCGGTCACGCCTTCGGGTTCCAAACAGTGCCACCTGCTAGGTTCCCACCTCTTGCCAAGCCCCGCTGCCACGCGGGGCTTTGCTTTTTCATCCATCTGAACTCCGCTCCTTCGCTTCCAAAGTTCGCGGAATCCAGCCTTTTGCATTCGCCGTCCAGTGCAGCACACCATGCTGCCGCAGCACTGCCGCCGCGCCATCGAAAGAGCGAAAAAACCGGATGCCTCCCCGGTACTGGCCGAGAATGCGCCGCTCGTTGCCAACGTGCAGCACGATCACCAGCCCGCGCTCTGTGTTCTCGATGACAGCGCCCTTGATCTCATGCGGTGCGTTCTTCGCAAACGCCTTGAAATGAGAGGGCGGCAGTACCTCCAGACTCAACGGTTCCATTTCAACCATCGCTTTATACCCCACGCGCCGTATTTCATCAACATTATTAAATTTCGCCAAGTCAAAAATGTATGGACTAGAGTCCATGCTTTTGACCCGTCCAGCCGGTTAAGTGATTACTCAATCACTCTTTTCATCAAGTGAGCGCACCAGTTCGCGCAGAATGTCCGTGATGCTGCGCCCGGTCTTGGCGGCGTAAATCTTCAGCTTCGTGTGCTCGGCCCGGTCGAGGTCGAAATTCACCCGGACGGTGGCGGCCTTGTCGGCAAGGTCGGACAGGGTAGGGCCAGCCTTCGCGGCGCTCGGGCGGCCTGCTTTCATGCCAAGTTTCCCGCTACTCATTTTCACCTACTCCTTAATTACTCAAATAGTGCAATTGAGGAAACGGCGCACTTCCTCAGCCAGCGCCCGGATTTCCTCGGCGGCCTCGCTCGTCGGCTCTTGGTCAATGGCCGTGGTGCCGCTGGCCGCGCTGCTCGGGTAGATGACGCGCTGCGTGATGCGCGTTTGCAGGATCGGCAGGCCGTACCCGGCCAGCGCCTCGGAGACTTCCGCGCCAATCTTGGTGCCCTTGATCGCCCGGCTGACCACGAAAGCCGCTTTCAGCTTGCCGTCGGTAAGCTCGATGCGCTGCTTGACCAAATCCACGAGGTCAGAGGTTGCCCAAATGTCGTAGGGCGACGGCTGCACCGGGATCAGCACGCAATCGGCGGCCTTCATTGCCGACACGGCCAGATCGTGAGCCTGCGGCGCTCCGTCGATCACAACAAAGTCTTTCCGGGCCACGCTCTTTAGATCGCGCTCGATGGTGGGCCGGTCGATGCCAACCACGGGCACGGGTTGATCCTCGCGGACGGCGGCCCAATCGCGGGCGCTGCCCTGCGGATCGGAATCAACCAGCAACACGTCTGCGCCGTCGAGTTGCAGGGCGCGGGCAAGGTGGGTGGCGATGGTGGTTTTACCCGCCCCGCCCTTCTGGTTCAGTACGGCGATGACTTGCATATGCACTCCTTGAGCTATTGAGCGTTTGAGGAAAAAAGGAATTACTCAAGCGCAGTATAGCATATTGAGGATTTGAGTAAATGCACCTTTTGAGGATTTGAAGCCATGAAAAACCCCGCACGCGGGCGGGGTTCGGTGGCAGGGCAGGGGAGGGCTTACGGGTTCGTCGGCGCGGCAGGAATGGCCGTCAGCGACAGCACACGGCGGCGGAAGTCGTCGTACTCGTCGCCAGCCCTGAGCGACAGGGCGGCCAGCGAATAAAAGCGGTCGGTCGATGGCGATTCGCTGCGGGCCTTCACCATATCCAGCCGCCCGACATTGACCACAGTCCAGCACTCGGTAAAGCCGCGCTGCCGCGCCTTCTGGTGGCTCTTCTCGGCCTCGCCGATGCGGTTGTGGATGTTGGATACATCCGTGCCGCTCTTGACCTCGATAGCAACCACGTTGCGGTAATGCTGGTGCTCCATTTCCTCGCGGATGATGATGTCCGGGTCTGGCGCGAACTCGATCAGGAACGGGCGGCCCGTGGCGCTGTTCACCTCGATGGCGCTTTCGCGCACCTCGGCGGCGGCATGGGCGACGATCTCCCGGATGATCTCGAACACCTGCACGATGCCATCGGTGCCGCGCTGGTTGTTGGCCCCGCCGCGTAGCTGCGGGCCTACGGTCAGCAGGGTCAAGTCATCCAGCAATTCCCGGCTGACGCGCAGCGGGCCGACACCGGCCAGCAGCGCCGATGCAGTGGCGCAGAACGCCACGCATAGGTCGGGCAGGTCAGCGGCTGCCGCCTTGCTGGTCTTGCCCTTTTCCTCCATCGACTTGAAGTAACCGACACCGAAGCCCTTGTCGCGTCCGTAAAACTCCTTCTGGCTGTAGCCCATCAGCAGCCGGTAATAGCCCAGCAGGTAGGGGTTCGCCTCCAGCACGGCAGGCACGGCGAACAGCAGTTCAGCCCGCAAGCCGTACTGCGCAAGGGTCGCCAAGTCTGCCGGGGGGACGTACTCGGCAAGTTGCTTGTCCAGCTCGGCAATGTCCATGTCCCGCACGGTTTCCAGCAGGGCGCTTTGCAGATAGACAGCCCGGAACCGCTTGAGGGCGAACGCGAAGTCGATTTGCAGCTTTGGCGGCGGAAAATTGATCTTGTTGGGGGTCGTCATGCGGCGGCGATCCTTATCACGTTGCTGTCCTGTCCTTGCAGGCGATCAGCCGCCAAGGCCACATATTCGGGGTTCAGTTCGATGCCCACGTATTGCCGATTTTCGTCTTGGCACACGAGGCCCACGGTTCCCGATCCGAAGAACGGATCGAGGACGTAATCGCCCGGCTCGGTCGATGCTTGGATGCAAGGCCGGATCAGGTCGGGCGGGAAGGTGGCGAAGTGGGCACCAGCAAAAGGCTTGGTGTTCACATGCCAGACTGAGCGACGATTGCGCAGCCCGCCACCGTCCGCAGGCTCCCGGACGGCCTGCCAGTCGTAGTAATACTTTTCCGACTTGGTAAGCATGAACAGGAACTCATGCGAGCGGGCCGGGCGATCCTTGACGCTCTCGGGCATCGCGTTTGGCTTGTTCCACACAATGTCACTGCGCAGATACCAGCCGTCAGCCTGCAAGGCGAATGCCAGCCTCCACGGAATGCCGATCAAGTCCTTTGGCTTCAAGCCCTCGGGCGTGTCGGGGCGAACGTCCATCGCCCGGGCCGGGTTCTTTTTGTCCGGGGCGCGATAACCGCGATTGCCGCTCGTGTAGCCGTCGCC